>JBJTNS010000125.1:0-4053 GCA_046074245.1 Chitinophagaceae bacterium
CGGGGCTCAAAGTTTTATGCTGTGTTTGAAATTTATCTGTAACTATTTTTTATCTCATTTATGTGAAAGATTTAAAACACATTTATTAAATAGATTGATGTTTAATAGTACCGATTTATTCCACTTCGGAGCTACATCGTAGCGACCCGAAGGCCAGTAGCCCAGCTTGAGATTTTTTTTTTCATACTTCATAGCCAATGCAATGGCGAAGAAGTGAAAAAAAATCGAGGGCTGGGTGATTGTACACAACGAATCCGCGAGCCCCGCCAGAATAAATCAGGCGGACACAGCCCGTAGGGGTGAGCGTGTGGATTTTTTAAAAAGAAATATGTGTCAAAAAAAATAATAGCCAATAAACACACAATTCCCTCCCCTTATTCAATACTTGTGTATAACAAATTATGAAATGCGTGTACCTTTGCATTTTGGCAGATTTTAGCTCTGTCTGAAAGCCAATTAAACCCATTAAATTAGTCAATTAGAAGCGTGCAGATGAACCACCCTCCATACCTGGATAAATTAAACGATGTGCAGCGCGAAGCTGCAATGAATATTAACGGTCCCGTGATGATTATCGCTGGTGCTGGCTCTGGTAAAACCAGGGTGCTTACCTACCGCATCGCCCATATCATCAAACAAGGAAACGATGCCTTCAATATCCTGGCCCTTACATTTACCAACAAAGCAGCCAGAGAAATGAAAGAACGTATCGAAACCGTCGTGGGTACCGAAGCCCGCAATATCTGGATGGGAACTTTTCACTCAGTTTTCGCCAAAATTTTGCGCATCGAAGCAGAAAAAATTGGTTACCCCCGCGACTTCACCATCTATGATACCGATGATGCTAAAAGTCTCATTAAAACCATTCTTAAAGAAATGAACCTCGATGAGAAATTGTATAAACCGGGACTGGTATACAACCGCATCAGTAACTGCAAAAACAACCTCATCACCCACAAAGAATATATCTCTATCCCTGATCTACTCGAAGCCGATGCTTCTTCTGGTCGTCCGCTTATCTCTAAGATTTTTGCAGCTTACCAGTCGCGCTGCTTTAAAGCCGGTGCTATGGACTTCGACGATCTTTTGCTAAATACCCATCGCCTGTTTAAAGAGCATGCCGATGTACTATACAAATACCAGCACAAGTTTAAATTTATCATGGTGGATGAGTATCAGGATACCAATCTCTGCCAGTACATGATCGTTAAAAGTCTGGCCAATATGTACGAAAATATCTGTGTGGTAGGCGACGATTCTCAGAGTATCTATAGTTTCCGTGGAGCCAATATTCAGAATATCCTGAACTTCGAAAAAGACTATCCGGATCTGAAGGTCTTTAAACTCGAACACAATTACAGAAGTACCGCTACTATTGTTAACGCCAGTACCAGCATTATCGCCAACAACAAAGAAAAACTGGATAAACATATTTATACCGATAATCCGGATGGTGATAAAATTGCAGTGATGCGTTTGCCAAGTGACAACGAAGAGGGTAAAGCGGTCGCTACAAGTATTTTTGAAGAGAAGAATCAGAAACGGCTGAACAATTCGGATTTTGCCATACTATACAGAACCAATGCTCAGAGCAGGGCCTTTGAGGAGTCGCTGCGCAAGATGAACATCAAATACCGTGTGTATGGAGGCATCAGCTTTTATCAGCGCAAAGAGGTGAAAGATTTGATTGCTTATCTGCGTCTGGTGGTAAATCCTAACGATGAGGAAGCCTTGAAACGTATCATCAATTATCCGGCCCGTAAAATAGGTGCCACTACTATCGATAAATTAGTAGTGCTGGCGGCAGAGAACGAGGTGCCGGTGATGGAGATTGTAAAGAATGCGCACATGTTCCCGATTCTTGGCAGTGCTGTAGCCCATATCCGCGATTTCAGTATGATGATTGGCAGTTTTCAGACCATGCTCAAAGCGAAGAATGCTTATGAAATTGCCGAGTATGTGGCCAAACAATCTACTTTACTGAAAACTCTGTACGAGGACAAGACAGTGGAAGGGGTTTCTAAATACGAGAACATCGTCGAGTTACTCAATGGTATCAAAGAATTTACGGAGGATGATACCAACGAAAATGAAAAAACCCTGTCAGTTTTCTTGCAGGAGATTGCCTTATATACCGATGCGGATAAAGATGAGGATGGTGATGATAAGGTAACGATGATGACCATTCACAGTAGCAAGGGACTGGAGTTTAAGCATGTCTATGTAGTAGGTTTAGAAGAAAACCTGTTCCCGAGTCAGTTAAGTTTAAGTTCGCGGCAGGAGCTGGAAGAAGAGCGTCGTTTGTTTTATGTTGCCATTACCAGGGCTGAAGAAAAACTCACACTTTCGTATGCCACTTCAAGGTTTAAGTATGGCAATTTAATTCCTTGCGAACCAAGTCGTTTTCTGGAAGAAATTGATCCGAAATACCTGGATATGTCGGCAGTGGTGAATGTCCGTCAGGAGTCGATGTTCAGACCAAAAGAGAATAAAGAGACAAAAGCTTTTGGCACAGGCTATGGCATGAATGTAGGCAAGGCGGTATCGCGACCATTGCCACAGGTAAAAGTTTCAGAAAATTTCACACCTAGTGATGCATCTGCCATTGCCGAGGGTCAGACAGTAGAGCATCAGCGTTTCGGAATGGGCAAGGTGATGAAACTGGAGGATACAGGAGATAACAGAAAGGCAATGATTGAATTTGAGGGACTTGGAACTAAAACCCTGGTACTCAAATTTGCGAAGTTGATGATACATCCATAAAAAACAATAAATTTGCAGTATGAGAAAATACTTAAGTGTACTTTTAGTTCTGAGTTTTGTAAGTGCTCAGGCACAATTAACGCCAGTGCTTAAAAACAAGCGTGGCATTGCCATTTTACCTCAGCAGGGTGAATATTGTATTGGCTTTGGGGCCAATCCTGTGCTAAGTTATTTCGGTAACTTTTTCAATGGTAGTAACAGTAACGGATTTCCGGGTACAGGCTATGCTTCACCCAATCAGATGCTGATGCTGAAATACATGAAGACCAATGACAAGGCATACAGAGCCAATTTCAGAATGGCATATAATTCGGATGTGGTCAGTTTTAATGTGAAAGATATGAGTCCGGGCGCCGCTACAGACGCCACTGTTACCGATAAACAAAAGCGCAGCAGCAGCTTTATTGGATTAGGTGTTGGAGTAGAACGCAGAAAAGGGCAGGGCAGAATTCAGGGAATTTATGGTTTAGAAGGTTTAATCAGTTATGCTTCAGGCACTAACGTTAAATATGAGTACGGCAATAAATTGGAAAATCTGGACACTGGTATCATAAGAGTTAAGAAACAGAAGGCATCTTCTTTATTTTCAGTGGGTTTCAGAGCTTTTGCAGGTGTGGAATACTTTATCGCGCCGAAGTTGTCTATTGGGGCAGAGTTTGGTTACGGACCGACAATTGGCTTTAGAGGAGCATTGGAGCAAACCATGGAACAGTATGATTTTATAAAGGCTGAGACCATTTCAGACATCAAAACTTACTCGCCAAAGACCACCACTTTCAATCTGGACACCGACAATTACAACGGGATTGTTAAGTTGCTGTTTTACTTTTAGCAAGAAAAACCTTTGATTTTGAGGAAAAAATCGTATATTTGCACCAAAATTATCAATACATAACAAATGAAAAAACTTAACAATCTCTGGATCATCGTAGCTGCGGTAATGATTGCTTTAAGCTCATGCTATAAAGAAGGCCCTGCTATTTCTCTGAGAGCAAAAAGAGACAGACTGGCAAACGAATGGATCTGTACTGAATACACAGTAGACGGTCAGGCTGCTGATTCTTTAAAAAAGTCTTTCTATGTTGGCGATTCATTAACGCTGGTTTTAAACATCAGCAGAAGCAATGCATATAACATGGATATGCAGTATACCAAAGAGTATTCTGAAAAGAACAACAATGCTCTGTTGAATTTGAAAACCAACTTCACTAACAAGCATTACATCGTTTTAAAAGGCAATCTGGTAGACAATAACATCTTACACCAAAACATTGGTAATGGCGGTAAATG
>JBJTNS010000126.1:0-3330 GCA_046074245.1 Chitinophagaceae bacterium
TCCCATTCCATTTCCTGACGCGATTCAATCATTTTTTTAAAATTTCGCATTCTGAAATCATGAGACTCTTTACTGATTTTGCGGAACCTGGTATACTCATTATTGTCTTTCCCAATCATGTAATTCCTCACAAACTCATCCTTAATGGCGCTAGGATTGATATATAGATAACGGGTATCTTTATCAAAAACAATAATATCTGGTGGTAGATTATTTAAGATACTTTCGTAGAAATTCTTTTGTTCTATGTATTGCCTTTCCGACAAAACCCTCTCGGTAACAACCTGGATAACGCCAAAGAATAACACATCGCTGGTAGATTCATTTTCGACAATCTGACCTTCCATCAGGAGATATACTTCGCGACCCTTCATTTTCATGCGCTCGATGCGCAGCTTTTCGCGGGTAGTAATTGCATGCAGAATCTGGTCACGTACATCTTCGGTATTCTCGAACAACTTGATCACTTCAAGCACACCTTGGGTATAATCGATATTGTATTCCTTACAGATTTCTTTTAGTTCTGCAGAAAGCTCGAGAGCTCCGGTAGCAGGATTCCAGCTAAAATTGCCCATCCCCGCAATATGTTCTGCCTTCTGAAGATTGAATGCGATGCGCTGAATATCGGCTGTTTGTTCGGCGATGGTATTCGCCATAGAACTATTCAATGTATTTAGTTCTTTATTCTTGAGAAATAATTCAGAGGAACTTTCTTTTAATATGCGTTCAGCATGCTCGAGGTCCTTATCAAAATCGCGATAAGCCTCATTAACAGCATCAAGAAAAGTATCCAGTTCCGGCGAGGCTTTGTAGCCTTCTCCAAAATGGGTTAATATTTGTCTTCGTAGCAGCCTGTGAAAATTTCCTTTAATCATTTTTCACTAAGTACGGTGATGGTCATAGTTTGATTATGTAATTCGCAGCTGTCAGAGAATCCCGACTTCAGTATTTCTCCATAAGAGTAAAAGCCTGTGAAACTTGTCTGATCCGGAAATTCGTTAACAACTGCTTCAATCTCATCCTGAACCAATTGTTTAAGAACCAGTTTTCGGCCCACACAACTTACCATTAACACCAGCTCTGCATTTAGTTTTTCTTTATTGGCAATGATAGCAGCTTTCTCTGCTCCATCAATTACACGGTTAACATTAGTTTTCATTAAGCGAACAGATGCGCCTTCGGGAATATTCCCCGCGAATATCATGCTCTTATCTGCTTCGCTAACGCCAAGAATAGTTCTTACCAGCAAATCACTTTTCTCGTCTATCCTCATTTCTAAAGGGAAATACAAAGCTGAGCCCGGAAGCTGTTCTGACATTTCTCCAAGATATGATTTGTATAAATCTAAGGCTGGTTGATTGTCAATTTCGTATACTATATTCTCTTTACTCTTAGTCACTATCCGGTCGATTCCAAAACTATCCCAGCCACCATAAGAACCAGTACTGGATTTAATGGAATCGCCATAGAACCCTATCACTGAAATACAATCAGAACTAAACTGATTGTTTTGATCTATCACCAGAGTTTTTTCAAACTTACCATTGTCGCCAGCTAAACCACCAGACACATTCACCTCTGAAGGAAGTACCGCATTAAAGCCTTCTGTTAATCGGGTACCATTCACATGCAAGCCCTCTGACACAATGAAAACATGTTTCAGATCATCAGCCAGTAATAACTTCCCTAGCAGTTTACCAGCATTGAATGAATCTGAAGTATTTTGAAGAGAATAGGTAAATTTCTTGACCTTTGTTGAATCAAATTTAACTGATGATATAGAGAAAGAACGGTCTTCAGCACGCTTGTTGATAATCTCTCCGGCAGTAGTACAACCGATCACCAAAGCATCCTTGAATGTATTAGAAAACATTTCACTGATGACAGGTTCATTCGGATAAATAATATCCGTGAATACAATATGTAAATCGTATTCTGATGCATTAAAACTGCTCAAAAAATGAATCAGTTCATGTTCGTCTTTAAATCGACTTTGTTTTACTCTCATTCAACTATTTAGTTATGTTCAACATTTCAGTGTCCTGATAAAAGTCTTAACACACACAGACTTTTGTTACAAAAAACTACACCCACAAATATATTATTAATCAAGTTAATTACAAGTTGAATATATTTAGTGTCTATTTACTACAACTATCTATTTTACTTATTTTTAACTTCAATCTTTAACAGCAATAAAAATAATTAAAATCACATTTCTGTACTTTCAAATTTACTAAATCTGCAGATTCTACTAATAATTAAGCTATTAACTTTATTCTTTTTCAATTATATATTTCTTCCTATTAAAACTCAACATGATAAAGGTCATTTTTTTAAAGTCTGCTCTAGCCACATCCTTGTAAAACAAGCCTTTAATTATTTATAAAAACTACTTTCTGCCTGTACAACGCGCTCGAGGGCTTCTGATAAAATTGCTTTAGAGCTCGCAAAGCAAATTCTGACTCTCCCTTCTGAAGCTTTCTCAAACCAGTTGACTCCTCCTGGCACTAAGGCAACTTTAGCCGTCAGCCTGATGAAGTCTATATAAGTCTCAGAACTTATAGTTTCATCTTTAATCTTAGGAAACAAAAGATATGTAGCATCTGTCTCTATTAACTGAAGCAATTTCGATTGCGAAAGTATCTCTTCACTTAATTGCTTCATTTCTTTTAAATGCTGCCTGAATGCCTCAAGCCAGTAGTCGCATTCTGTTAATGCTGCTGTGCCTGCCACCTGAGCAATGCCTTGTAATCCGAAGGCAGTAGTGGCATGACCAGAACAATTAAATACAGATTGGTAAACCTCCTGTTCTCTGCAGATAATATACCCAATACGCAATCCTGCTAATCCGTAATTCTTGGATAAGCCCGAAACTACAATGGACTTCTTATACCTGGATAATTGATCAGAAAACAAACTACAAGCCGACTTACCAAAATGTATATCTGCCCAGATTTCATCCGAAACTATATAGATACCACAAGCTTCTGCCAGATGAATCAAGGATTGCAGATGCTGTGACTCTATTTGCAGTCCCAGCGGATTATTGGGATTACAAATCATAATCGCCCTGGTATTTTCGTCAATCAAGTTGACGAGTTGATCTAAGTCGAAATTCGCACTTCCTGACTGCATAGCACAGGTTCTTACTTCCGCTCCGGCATTCTCTACAGATTTACGAAATAGAAAATCTACCGGATCAGGTATAATAACATTATCATGTTCGCCAGTCAGAATATGCTTCATCACCGTATATAAACCATACGCTGCACTGTTTACCGGCAATACCATTGATGGATCAATTGTGGCATTGTAATTTCTTTTGTA
>JBJTNS010000127.1:0-3047 GCA_046074245.1 Chitinophagaceae bacterium
TTGCCCGGTAAACTCTGCTGCATCAAAGTGCCAAAGCCTTTACATTTTTTAGAAATGCTTTTAATAGTGGCTACTTGATTGCTGTCTTTGAGGCTAGAATCTATGCCCATTTGGTAATCCTCAGGATGAGATCCTGCAATGATCCAACCCTTAGGAACTACCATGTCTGCAGATGTAAATGCTGATGCGAAAAGAATGAGCAATGCTCCAAAGAATAGCTGTTTCATAATATCAAAGATAGAGAAAAAATGGTTTTGCTGGTTAAAATTCGTAAGCACCCATATCCGGACTGGCATCTCTCGATTTCTCATGATAATCATTTAAGGTGGCAGTTACCGGATTGGCTTTACCTATAGCGGGTGAGCCAGCTTTTAACTGAAGGTTTAACCTCGAAATATCCTGGAATAGCGGATCTTTACTTCTGATATTACTACTTCCTCCAAGATCGGTTTTTGATTTGTATAAACTAAACGATAAGCCTGCCAATAAAACTTTGCTGTCGTTGGTTAAATCGGCTCCAAACTCTGTGTCTAATGGTCCCCAAAGTATCGAATACTGTATGTTAAAGCTGATGTCAAAAGTTCGGATAATTTGTTTGTTATCGTTTCTCAGAATATTGTTGAAAATCACATGCGGATCGCGTCTGCCATTGGCACCGTTATAGAAGGTGCAATTGTTAATCAGATAGTCGCCACCATAATACCCGATAAAAGTATTGGCGCCACAATTGGCAATTACAGAGTTTTCGATAGCAATAGCGGCTGTGAGTCCGAGTACCCCATAAGCACTCATGTTTTTAATGGTGGTGTTTTTAATGATCAGGTTTCTGCTGCCCGATTCTGGCAATGAATCTACCCATATACCAACGGTAGCATTTTTAATCACAGCATGCTGAATGGTATTGTTAATGCTGCCCCGGTAAAAGTGAAATCCGCGCCATTGACCAGCTTTATTCTGAAAGGTATTATCCAGACGGTCGCCTTCAAATACCACAGAATCTGTTTTGGTGCCATTGATGTTAAGGGTGCCAAAAATATTGAAGGAACTGATATTGTATTTTTTATTGGCTGTATCAACAAAAACTGCATTGGGAGTGGCATAGAAATGGGTGCCTGGTCCGATATTGAGTGTAGCACCATCGTCTACATATACGGCATTGACAATGACATAAGGTTTATCTTTTAGAACTAAGTTAGTGGTCCCTTTAAAAACAGTATCTTTAAAGTAATAGGCATCCCACCCGTATGCCGCTAACTGAACATACTGGCGATTGCCATTGGTTTCAAATTCTATGCTGTCGCGCACCAAAGCGGGATTAAGTAGATTGTTGGCATCCAGACTGGCTTCCACAAATACCCAGGCGCTGTCTTCTCCTAAAATCTCTACACCATTGATGCGTCTGCCAGTCACACCATCGACATTAATTTTAAACGGAGAACTGGTACCTCCCATCAGGGTAACATTTAGATTCACCTTTTCCTTGTAAGGATTGCGAATCATGAATCTTTTGTTAATAGATCTTGGGTAATTAGTGCCTGGTAAACGGGTAAAAACGGTATCAAAATACACTGTATCGGCAGAGAAATTGAGAGTGCCGGGATCAGTTAAAAGTTGATCATCTTTGCGGCATGAGGAAAATACCAGAATCAGAGCGGCGATAAAAACAAGTCTATTTAACATTCTTAATTGACAAATATAACTAAAGTAGTTTGGGTAGTTTGAACGATGGCTCTGATTTTATATTGTACGTATAATAAAATATGATGGATTACTGACGTGGACCCTTTGGCTGTAATGGTCGCACTTCCAGATTAACCTGATGGAAATTATCCGGAGTTTTTAGGGCGTACACCATCATGCCAGCTACATCTTCGGGCATCAGCATATAGTCGTGCGGCTGTATATTCGGACTGTTTCTAAAGAAATCGGTTTTAACGCTGCCAGGATACACGCAGGTAACCTTAATCTTATAATCTCTTAACTCGCGCCAGATGCTTTCGCTAAAGCCTTTAACGGCCCATTTTGTTGCACAATAACCGCTTACCATAGGCATGCCCTCTAAGCCTGCTGTGCTGGCAATATTGATGATGTGACCAATACCTTGTTTTTTCATAACTGGTACTGCCAGTCTGGTGCAATAAAACATTCCATTGACATTGGTTTGCATCATGGTATCCCATTGTTCGAGTGGCAAATCTTCTACATTGCCAAAATAGCCCAGACCTGCGTTATTAATCAGAATATGGATGTTTTGTTGTGTGCCTGAGAGAATAGTTTGAAATGCCGCTTCAACAGAGCTTATATCACGAACATCAGTAGAGATAAAATGGTAATTATGGTGATCAGTATCAAAGTTATTCCGACCCAATCCATAGACGATGGCACCTTCTTCGAGTAATTGACGGCAGAGCGCTTCACCAATACCTTTACTAACGCCAGTAACTACAGCAATTTTATTGTTTAGATCCATATTATTTCAACGTAAATCTGGCGCAAACCCAGTTCTTTTTCATTTTGTTTTCTTTGAATTCCAAACCGTGTTTTTCGCATTCGGTGCGGATATCCTGCAAATCGTCCAGATAAAAGCCACTCAGTAAAAGTGTAGCGCCTTTGGTCATGGTTTTAACGTAATATTTGATATCTGCCAGAAGGATATGGCGGTTGATATTGGCGATAAATACATCGAACATCTCAGGGTATGATTTAAGCATGCCGGCATCACCCAATATCATTTCAAAGTTCTTGATATTGTTTTTCTCAATGTTTTCCTGTGCATTTTCGTAGCACCAGCTGTCATTGTCTATACCAATCACTTTTTCGCAACCAATCATAGACGCTAAAATACCAAGTATGCCTGTTCCGGTTCCCATATCCATTACCACTTTGTCTTTCAACTCAGTTTCCAGAATGTATTCCGCCATCATGCTGGTGGTTTCGTGGTGACCGGTACCGAAGCTCATTTTTGGATCGATGATGATCTCGTATTTGGCTTTGATATCGGTTTTATGGAAGCTACTTTTAATGAGGCATTCGTTGCCAATTAGAAT
>JBJTNS010000128.1:0-13641 GCA_046074245.1 Chitinophagaceae bacterium
TTTTTGTGTTACCATTACTGTAATTATGCGTTTGCTTTTTGTCCTTTTACTTTTTTGATTACTTCTTCAGCCATTGAACGTGGAACTTCTTCGTAGTGATCGAATTCCATTGTTGATGACGCTCTACCTGAAGTGATGGTACGTAAACTTGTTACATAACCGAACATCTCAGAAAGTGGCACCTTAGCTTTGATTACCTGTGAACCGGCTCTCTCGTCGATACCTTCCAGCATACCTCTTCTTCTGTTCAAATCACCTTGAACATCTCCCATGTAATCAGCTGGTGTTAACACCTCTAATTTCATGATTGGTTCAAGTAAGATCGGATTAGCTTTTGGAGCAGCTTCTCTGAACGCTGATTTAGCACAAATCTCAAATGATAATGAGTCAGAGTCAACCGCGTGGAATGAACCATCGAACAATCTTACTTTCATCTTGTCAATTGAATAACCTGCCAGAACACCGTTCTTCATTGCTTCTGCAAAACCTTTCTGTACTGAAGGAATATACTCACGTGGAATTGCTCCACCTACTACCTCGTTAACGAATTGTAAACCTTCGCCGGTGAAGTCTGCATCTGCTGGTCCGATTTCGAACTGGATATCAGCAAATTTACCTCTACCACCTGTTTGTTTCTTGAAGGTTTCTCTGTGAGTGCATGTGCCTTTGATAGCTTCTTTGTATGCAACCTGTGGCGCACCCTGATTAACTTCTACTTTGAATTCACGTCTCAATCTGTCAACAATGATTTCTAAGTGAAGTTCACCCATACCAGAGATGATGGTCTGACCAGTTTCCTCATCAGTTTTAACTCTGAATGTAGGATCCTCTTCAGCTAATTTACCTAAACCAACACCTAATTTATCTACGTCTGCCTGTGTTTTAGGCTCGATAGCTAAACCGATTACCGGATCAGGGAATACCATTGATTCTAATACAATTGGATTTTTCTCATCGCATAAAGTATCTCCGGTTTTGATATCTTTAAAACCAACCGCAGCACCGATATCACCAGCACCTAAGAATTCGATTGGGTTTTGTTTGTTAGCGTGCATCTGGAAAATACGAGAAATTCTTTCCTTGTTTCCGCTTCTTGTGTTTAATACATAAGAACCAGCATCCAGTTTACCTGAATAAGCTCTCATGAAGGCTAAACGACCAACATAAGGGTCTGTTGCAATCTTGAACGCTAAAGCTGTGAAAGGCTCGTTATAATCCGGCTTGCGGGTTACAGGCTCGTCTGTGTCAGGGTTAGTACCAGTAGTCTCTTTTTTATCTAGAGGACTTGGCATTAATTCCATTACAAGGTCAAGCATAGTCTGTACACCTTTATTTTTGAATGATGAACCACATACCATTGGTACGATACTCATATCCAGACAGGCAGCTCTTAAAGCATCCAGAATTTCTCTTTCAGAAATTGAGTTTGGATCTTCGAAGAACTTCTCCATTAATTTCTCGTCGTATTCAGAAACTGCTTCAAGTAATTTTTCTCTCCACATTTCTGCTTCTTCCTGCATGTCTTCCGGAATTGGAACTTCTTTGTAAGTCATTCCTTTATCCTCTTCGTTCCAAACCATTCCTCTGAAGTTGATCAGATCGACAACACCTTTGAAGTTATCTTCGGCGCCGATTGGCAACTGTAAAGGTACTGCGTTAGAACCTAACATGTCTTTTACTTGTTTAACTACATTTAAGAAGTCAGCACCAGAACGGTCCATTTTGTTAACGAAACCAATTCTTGGTACATTGTAGTTGTTGGCTAATCTCCAGTTGGTTTCTGACTGTGGTTCAACACCGTCTACCGCACTGAATAAGAAAACCAGACCATCTAATACACGTAATGAACGATTCACCTCTACAGTGAAATCTACGTGACCAGGGGTGTCAATGATATTGATATGGTAAGAATTGCTTCTGTAGTTCCAGAATACTGTGGTAGCAGCTGAGGTGATAGTGATACCTCTCTCCTGCTCCTGTGCCATCCAGTCCATCGTTGCAGCACCATCATGCACCTCTCCGATTTTGTGGTTAACACCGGCGTAGTAAAGAATACGCTCAGTAGTTGTGGTCTTACCCGCATCAATATGCGCAGCAATACCTATGTTTCTTGTATATTTTAAATCTCTAGACATTGAAATCTCCTTTAAGCTTTAAAGTGGGCAAACGCTTTGTTGGCCTCAGCCATTTTGTGAGTATCGTCTTTTTTCTTAACTGTAGCACCTTCACCTTTAGAGGCGGCGATGAACTCTGCAGCTAATTTTTCAGCCATTGATTTCTCGTTTCTTTTACGTGAGTAAGAGATGATCCATTTGATACCCATAGCTGCTCTTCTTTCAGGAGCGATTTCTGTTGGGATCTGAAATGTTGCACCACCAACCCTGCGGGCCTTAACCTCTACCATTGGCATAACATTGTTTAATGCCTTTTTCCAGGTCTCGATACCAGGTTCCTCAGTAATTTTTTTCTCTATTAAATCAATAGCGTCATAAAAAATTCCGAATGCTACACTTTTTTTACCGTCGTACATCATGTTATTAACGAAACGGGTTACCATTACGTCGTTAAACTTTGGGTCAGGTAATAAAATTCTGCGTTTTGCTTTTGCTTTTCTCATTGATACTTATCCTTATTTTTTACCTTTGGCATCAGCACCTGCTTTTACCTTTGGCTTTTTGGTGCCGTATTTACTTCTTCTTTGGTTTCTACCCTCCACACCAGCGGTATCTAACGCACCACGAACGATGTGATATCTTACTCCCGGTAAATCTTTAACCCTTCCTCCACGTACAAGTACGATAGAGTGCTCTTGCAGGTTATGACCTTCTCCCGGAATATAAGCGTTCACTTCCTTTGCGTTGGTTAAACGTACACGCGCTACTTTGCGCATTGCTGAATTTGGCTTCTTTGGGGTGGTAGTGTACACACGAGTGCAAACACCGCGCCTTTGCGGACAAGAATCAAGAGCCGGAGATTTGCTCTTAAATTTCAAGGTTTGTCGCCCCTTTCTCACCAATTGTTGTATGGTTGGCATAATTATTAAACTGTTCTTTTTTTGTAAAAAGGACTGCAAAAGTAGACCTTTTTTTTAAATCCACAAAGAATATATGGAAAATTTTACAAAATATTTAATATTATGGCTTCAGTTCTGCATTTTTGCAGTGTTGATAATGTCATTAACCCTAAATATTGCCCCCAGGCTCTGGTTCAAAAGATCACTTTTTGCCCTCGCATTGCTCTCTGCCTGCCGAATTTTGTTTATTTTTTATCTTTACCCCTACCTAAATGGAGCTCCGCTCTCTCAACTGCCGCTCGTCCTCCTATGGGGTGTCCTATTTGATATACAGGCCATGGTCTACTTCCTGATCCCTTTCCATCTCCTGAGTATCCTCCCCCTCAAAAACAGATCCTCTGCCATCAATTCCCTCACCCGGTTCTTTTTTATTCTTGGGTGCATGCTCATGGTCATCTTAAATTTCATCGACCTCGAATTTTTTAAAATTAAAACCCGTCGGAGTGGCATAGAACTCTTTCAACTGATCTCTGATCCTGCTAATCCCATTCTCTCCTATATCTTTAATTACTGGTGGCTGCTCCTTCTTCTTATAGGGATATCTGTTCTCCTTATCTACCTCTACCCGAAACCCATTGACTCCCCTGTTCCGCCTTCTTTAAGCTCTCGTCTCAGCTTTTTCTTTATAGCGCTCGCTCTCCTTTTCATGGGTGCCCGTGGTAGCTTCGATATCAAACCACTTCGCAGTTTCGATGCGGCAGCTTTTGTTGATCCTCAATGGGTAGCTGCCACCATTAACTCGCCTACCCAACTCCTTACTTCCTACAGTACTCAAACACCCAAGAAAGTAGAATGGCTGAGCGACCAGGATGAGAGAAACAACTTCAATCCGGTTTTTTACAGCACGCCTACCCTTTCTCAAAAACCCAATATCGTCCTTATCATTCTCGAAAGTTTTGGTCGCGATTACATTGGCTTCCTCAACAAAGAACCTCGCTTTACGCCTTTCCTGGACAGTTTGTCAAAACAAGCTCTGGTGTTTCCGCACGCCTACAGCAGCGGAACTACTTCTATGGAAAGTCTGCCTGCCATATTTGCTTCTGTGCCTTCTCTTCTTGAAGTGCCATACATTAACAGCAACTTTCAAAACAATACCCTCAAAGGGCTGCACCACTTTCTACCAGACGATGGTTATGATTGCTCTTTTTACTATGGGGCCCGTAACGGTTCTATGGGTTTTGATAATTTCCTTAAAATTTCAGGCAATATCCAGTATTATGGTCTCGACGAATACCCTGAGCCTGAAAAAGACTTCGACGGGCACTGGGGTATCTGGGATGAACCCTACCTCCAATACTTTGCCACTCAGCTCACCAAAAAACATGAACCTTTCTTTAGTTCTGTTTTTACCCTCAGCTCTCACGATCCCTATCAGATTCCTGAACAATACCGCAGCATATTTACCGCTAATGAGCTGCCTATCCATAAAGCGGTGCAGTACACGGATCACGCCCTCAGACAGTTCTTCAAAAAAGTATGGAAGATGAAGTACTTCGACAATACGGTTTTCATCATTACAGCCGACCATCCATCTCACAGCAAAAACGAATATTATTACACGCCTACAGGCAAGTACGAAATTCCACTATTAATATACGGACCGAAATTTATCACACCAGGATGGAACGATTCTATTACTGCCTCGCATACCGATATTATGCCAACAATACTTGGACTGGCCGGCAACGAACAATCCATCTTTAGCTATGGTAAAGATGTAATGAAAGGAAAAAACAGTACTGCCATTAATATAGACAATGGCATGGTGCAATTAATAGATTACCCCTACTGCTTAAGACGCTACCCTGACGGCAGTTTTAAGATGCATGTTCAACCTAAGTACACGCCCAATACACGCATCAGATATACACTCACGCCCAGCGAACAGGAGAGACAAAAACAACTGGAAAAAGAGTTAATGGCCAAATACCAGACCTATATTAACAGATTACTCATTAACCATTTTTATCTGGAATAATTTCAAAGACAATTTTTAGTGGTTCATCTAATTGGCATTAAATCATCTTTAAATATTGTAGATTTGACCTTGAATGAAAACGCGCATCAAAGCTATTTTTGACCAGCAGGCATTGCTCAATGATGAAGAATGGGAACTCTTCAGCAATCATTTGTCTGAGGTATATTTTGAAAAAGGGGAAGTCATCCTAGATCAGGGTCAGATTGAGAAATACCTGACCTTTATTGTGCACGGGACCGCCCGCATGTATACCATCGACGAATACATGAACGAATTTTCAATTGAATTTCCATCCGACAATTGTTTCTGCTGCAGTTATGGTTCTTTTGTCACACAGCGCCCATCGAATATAGGTGTTGAGGCTCTCGAACCCATCAAAGCTTACCGCATCGCCTACGACGATTTACAATTCCTTTACAGCAAATCTCATACAGGCGAACGTCTGGGCCGCATCAACGCTGAGCTATTTCTTGCTCACAAAGAACAGCGCGAAATCATGCTCCTTACACTAAATGCCAAGCAAAGATATTTATCCTTGATTAGCAGCAATCCGAAAATTCTTAATCTGGTCAAACTCGAGCATATCGCAACCTACCTGGGCATTACCCCGCAAAGTTTAAGTCGCATCAGAAACAATATTCGTATTAATTAACATTTGGTAATTGCCTGCAAAAAAGTGTACCCTTGATTTGCAGTATGAAAACCTTCATCCCATTTTTTATTCTACTTTTTGGTCTGCAAGCCGAAGCGCAGAATTTAACACAAACCATTCGTGGGCGTATTACTGATGCACAATCGGCGAACCCAGTTATTGATGCCCTCATCGAAATTGCAGACAGTAATGCCACTGCCCTTTCAACACGCAGCGACAGCAAAGGCTATTATCAGTTAGACAATGTGCCGGCCGGACGAATTAACGTTCGGGTTAGTGCAACAGGTTACCAAACCTACACCGCTTCAAACATCATTCACCAGTCGGGTAAAGAAACTGTTTTAAATATAGACATCTTCGAATCCATCACCGAAATTAAAGGAGGTGGAGTGAAAGTAAAATCTAAAAACAGTTTAAACAATTCCAATATCAGCATTAGTGCCAAAGCCTTTGATATCGAAGATACCAGGAGGTTTGCCGGCAGCAGAAATGACCCAGCCAGAATGGCCAGTAATTTTGCAGGAGTTGTGGGCAATAATGATTCAAGAAATGATATCATTATCAGAGGAAATTCGCCTCAAGGTTTATTATGGCGAATGGATGGCATAGACATTCCGAATCCAAGTCATTTTGGAGCAATGGGTGCTTCAGGCGGACCAGTAACGATACTCAACAATAATGTCCTTGCAAAATCAGATTTTATCACTGGCGCCTTCCCTGCTATGTATGGCAATGCCTTGTCTGGTGTATTTGATTTGCAGATGCGCAATGGCAATACCAGCAAACACGAATATACCGGTCAGATTGGTTTCAATGGATTCGAAGCTGGTGCAGAAGGACCACTGAGCCGGAAAAACAAATCTTCTTACTTAATTAATTACAGATATTCTACCCTAGCTTTACTTCAGAAAGCAGGCTTTAACTTTGGTACAGGCACCGCTATTCCTTACTATCAGGATATCAGTTTCAAACTTCACTTCCCTATGAAGAAAAATCAGCTAAGTATCTTTGGCATTGGTGGTAAAAGTAATATCCATTTTGAAAGTAGCAGCAGCAGCGATTCTACCAATTTATTCAGCAGTGCAACACAAGACCTTAAGTACAATACTTCAATGGGTGTGCTTGGTGCAACTTATACATGGTTTCTGAACAAAAGTATGTACATCCGAACCTCTGCAGGTTACACTTTTACGGGTGTCCAAACCGTTGCAGACTCTGTTGGCGGCAATGTAAGATCGGCAGTGTACCGCGACCAGTCTAATGCGTCAAAATGGATCATAAATTCGCTGTACAATTACAAAATATCGGCTTCTAAACAATTGAATATTGGTCTTAATGTACAGCGACTGGGTTTCGATTTTAGTGACAGTGTCAAAGTTGACAACCGCTTCAGATCACTGAGAAACAACGAAGGCAATACCATTTTAATGCAAGGTTTTGCCAGCATGAAATTCAGACTATCCGAAACCTCTAATCTGGTTACAGGCATCCATTACCAGCACTTAACACTCAACCAGACAGAAGCCATTGAACCGCGAATTGGCTTTAACAAGCAACTTAGTAAAAACAAAAAAATCAGTTTAGGAACCGGTTTGCACAGTCAGATTCAAAACATGCAGATGTACTTTCTGCAAACACACAATGGCAGTGAGATAACTTACACAAACAAATCACTCGATTTTACCAAAAGTGCGCATATTATCGCGGGCTACGACTATAGAATCAATAAAAGATGGCAATTAAAATCAGAAATCTATTATCAATATGTGTATCAGGTACCAGTAACTCAATATGCCTCCTATTACTCAGCCATCAACGAAGGCACAGATTTCAATACGCCTGGAACTGATAGCCTAGTGAATGATGGCACTGGTACTAACTACGGCATAGAACTGACCATAGAACGCAATTTCTCTAAAGGATTTTATATGCTTAACACTCTTTCTTTGTATGACTCCAGATACACAGGCAGTAATAAGATTGAGAAAAACACCGCCTTTAATGGTCGGTTTATCTATAACATGCTTGCCGGAAAAGAAGTTAAAATCGACTCAAAAAATACAATAGCTTTCGACACTAAAGTAGCTGTCGCCGGAGGAAGAAGATACACCCCGATTGATTTAGCCAATTCTCAGCTGCGCAATAAACAAATTGTATTTAGCGAACAATCATTCGACAAACAATTTAACACCTATTTCAGATTGGATTTTAAAGTCTCTTATCGCAGAAGTGGCAAGAAAATTACCCAGGAATGGTTTCTGGATATACAGAATATCACCAATCAACAAAACGTCTTTATTCAATCGTATGACGTTCTGAAAAAGTCGGTTGTAACCCAGTATCAACTTGGCTTATTCCCTAATTTTAACTATAGAATTAACTTCTAAACCAGAAGTAAAAACAGACTTAAAAAGATTTACTCGTCGATGCTGTACTTCTTTTTAAGTTTGTTGATTTTAGTGGGCTTCTGACTGATCTGATGGAGGATATCGTACAACATCATTTTAGAAAACACCCCTGTTGGTTTACCCTTTCTCACTTCTTTTTCGTACAGGAATTTAGACCCGCCGTTTTTGATGTCGAACAATACAAAAACCACTTCAAGCGATTTATTGATATTAGACACATAACAAAATCCGATATAGCCATACTGATTGGCGTACTGAGACATGTACTGATCATTATAAGTGTATGCACCCATAGTACCAATTGAAATGCGCTCTGAAAACCAGCTCATCAATTGCTGATAATCGTTAAACATGTCGGTGTTAATGTCTTTTTGCTGTGTACTACCTATAACATCCACATCCATTCCAAGTTTCGCTGAATAGTCGTTAATATAAGTAACCAGAGACTGCTCGATGGCTTCTTCTTCGAGCGGACTTAATGCTGGGTCCTTTATTTTGTAATTGAAAAAGCTATAGTTGTAGTAGCTTGATTGCATCAGGTATTTTGCGTAGTAAGGATTGATCATCACAAACTTCTGAATATCCAGAGCCTGACCGTGACGAGCAATAATTTTTTCTTTAGCCTCAGAGTATTTCTGATAGTCTTCAGACTCCTCTTTCTTTTCGCGACTGGTTTTCTCTTCTGCGTAGTACTCAAAACTTTCTTTGAACATACTATCGTTGTAGTATCCTATGAAGGCATATTTATAGTAATTGTCTTTTGAATAATCCTGCTTCTCCGACTGAACAGCTTTTTTCTTTTTGATTTTAGATACTTTGCTGAGTTTGCTCTCGTCTTCTGGTTTTACCTCTTCTACTTTTACTTTGGTAGTATCCTCCGGCACATATTCCTTTTTGAAATTATCCAGAGACAATTCGTGTGTGTTTACCAGTTCGTAAACCAGACTATGAAAACGTGTACCAAAGAAATCATCTTTGTACAACAGGTAGTTCTCATACATTTTTTTAGCGGCCAGGATATTCAGTTCTTTCGCTGGAACTTTATAGCTAAAATGATAAATAGCTTGCGACTGACCTTCGATGTTTTTCCAGTACTCGTCTGATAACTCAATATCATTATTTCCTCTTTTAGATGATTTAGAATGTTTAATTCCTTCCTCGTTGTGGTTCTTTTGTTTGCACATGGTGTACAGAGCGCCACTCATTATTTTATCACTGAACAAGGTTTTGCCATAGAGTTTCTCGAGCAGAAAGGCTGCATAAAAGGCATCTTCTGTTTCGGCTTCCTGCAGGTGTATGATGGCAAGTTCGCATCTCGCCATTCTTTGTACGGTGGTAAACTCATCTTTAGAATTGATGAAAGATGCTCCATCCGGATGGTTTTTAGTTTCAAGCAATTTCTGAATTCCCAGTCTTCTTTTCTTGATATTCGGGTGCGTGCTTAAACTATCGTCAATGTCTTCTTCAGCAGTGATGTCAGAACCTGTTTTTAAGAAATACTTGCCAGGCATTGAATAAGCAGGTAAACTATTGAAGTATGTTGAGTCGAATGTTATTTCATCGAAAGGCAAATAAGAATACAATAGAACATCAAATAAATTATTCAACTCGTTAGTTCCATAAGGTGTGGTTAAAAACATTTTCAAACCTTCCTTATCCGCTTCAAGTTCATTGTCTTTGCTATAGTTCATCATATTGCCCAGTCGGTTAACCATAGACCCGTTCTTGGTAAGATCCTGGTTGTGCTTATAGGTCTCTAAATTATGATTGTTTTTGTAATGGATGATTTCGTGGCAAAGAATAAAAGCCAGCTGAGCTTCTGATTCAATCTGAGCCAGCAATCCAACACTTACAAAGATGATTCCTCTTTGAGTAGAATACGCATTCAGGTCGGTGTTTTTCAGAACATAAAAACGAAGTTTCTTTCTTAATTCAGGTTCATTCTTCAACACAATATCTGCCACTTGATTGACATAGGTTGTCATCCTGTCGCCATAAAGTACTTTACCACTGTAGAGAATATTATTTAACTGATAGTTGGATAATTCGGCAAACTCCACCTCTCTCTTTTTATCGATTCTGCTATTGGTTTGTTTATTTTTAGCCTGATCTACCAGATTAGATAATTCAGTTTTAAAATCTTCCGGAATTTCGCCACTGCATTTAAGCGGCACATAATTATTGAAGTCTACCGCAGTTTGAGAGATGGCTTCTGTGAATACCGTCAGCAGCAGCACTAAATATAGAATTTTCTTCATAACGATTTACGACAAATATACTTAAATAATTGACATTTGAAAATCAATATTATACGAAATTCTGCTTTTTAAATACCAGAACAAGCAAGGCACTTTAATCTGAAAAACAGACCCAAAAACAATCCTTAATTTCTATCGTTTTAAAACCGACTTCATCGATATTCCGTAAACATCCGTTAATTTTATGCATTTTTGCTCCACTTTCACTCAAGTTATGGAAAACACTATCCTTACAATTAACGGAGTTTCGAAGTTTTACACCGGCAAAACCGCATTAAACAAGGTATCATTAAGCATCCCAAAGGGTTGTATTTATGGCTTACTTGGTCCGAACGGCGCTGGCAAAACTTCTCTAATCAGAATCATCAACCAGATCACTCAGGCCGACGAAGGTTCTGTACTTTTTTACGATCAGCCCTTGCAGGCTCGACATATCAGGCATATTGGTTATCTGCCTGAGGAACGCGGACTATACAAAAAATTAAAGGTATTTGATCAGCTGGTTTATTTCGCCAGACTCAGAGGTATGAGTCAGAAAGAAGCCAGCGAGAAAGCCAGTTTCTGGTTGAAAAAAATGAAACTCTATGATGTTCGCACCAAGAAAATAGAAGAACTCAGCAAGGGGATGCAGCAAAAAATTCAGTTTATTGTTGCAGTAATTAACGAGCCTGAACTTTTAATACTTGATGAGCCATTCAGTGGCTTCGATCCGGTAAACGCCGAACTACTGACCGAAATAATACTTGAATTAAAACAGCAGGGCACCACCATTATTTTCTCGACCCACCGTATGGAGAGCGTCGAAAAACTCTGTGATTACATGGCACTGATCCATTTGTCAGAAAAAATCCTTGATGGCAAAGTCAGCGACATCAAACAAACCTTCAGAACGAATACCTTCGAGATTACTTCTCAAAATAAACTGGTGTTTGATCATCCTCAGATCAGCCTGATAAAAGATGAAATGACAGATTCAGGCTTCCCTAAATACACACTAAAACTCAATGGTATTTCGCACAATGACACACTGCAGTATGCCATGAAACAGAGTGAGCTGATTGCCTTTCAGCAATTCATGCCAAGCATTCACGATATCTTTATTCAACTCGTCTCTCAAAATTAATTTATGAAAAACATCTTACTAATTTTAAAACACGAATATATAACAAGAGTCAGCAAGAAGTCGTTTATCATTATGACACTTCTCGGGCCGATTTTAATTGGCTTATTTTATGGCTCTATTGCTGGTATATCTTACTACCAGATGAGCAAGAAAGAAACTCGTACCATACTGGTGCACGACCCTATGCAATCGCTGGGGCAGAACCTACCAAAAGACGAGACTTTTCAGTTTACCTATACCACATCTGTTGATGATGGAAAAAAACTGGTTAACGACGACGAGGCTGACTTGTTGCTGGATATTAAAAACAAGAATGGCGACTCAATAGATATTCTGGCTAAAAAGAGTTTATCGATTTCAGATAAAGGTGAACTAAAATCTTTATTAAGCAACCACTATTTTAATCAGAGGCTTGCCGCAAAAGGACTAAATGCCGAAATGATAGACAGCATGAAATCAAACATCCATATGAGTGACCAGCTGATCAGCGGGAAGAGCAGTGCCACAGAAATTAAATCGGGCATTGGATATATAGGGGCCTTTATCATTTATCTGTTCATTTTCATGTATGGTGTGATGATTATGCGTGGTGTTACTGAAGAGAAAAACAACCGAATTGTAGAGATCATCGTATCAGCCGTAAAGCCCTTCCAGTTAATGATGGGTAAAATTCTTGGAGTTGCTCTGGTTGCCCTGACACAGTTTGCAGCTTGGATCATATTATCTGGTTTATTATTGACTGTTCTGAGTATTGCTATCGGACTTGAAGCCGGAGCTGGAGCGGGAGCCAATGCCGTTGCTGCAGCTCAGCAAAATGCACCGCAACAACTGGGTATGATGACAGAGATAATGAATCAGTTGCAGAGTTTAAATTACATGAAGATCATCACAGGTTTCATCCTGTTCTTCTTTGGTGGATTTTTACTCTATAGCTCATTGTTTGCAGCTATTGGAAGTGCCGTAGACAGCGATACAGAAACTCAGCAGTTCATGTTTCCGGTGTCTATGCCGCTTATCTTTGGCTTAGTAATCGCACAAGTAGCGGTTTTAAAAGACCCTAACAGCAGTCTGGCTATGTGGAGCAGCATGATTCCATTTACCTCACCTGTGGTGATGATGGTGCGCTTACCATTTGATGTTTCTTGGTTAGAAATCATTTCATCGGCAGTTATACTTTACGGAAGTTTCTTTGTAACAGTTTGGTTAGCCGGCAAGATATACAGAATCGGTATTTTGAGTTACGGACAGAAAGCCAGCTATAAACAATTGTTTAAATGGCTGCGCATGAAAGAGTAATCAGAGACTGATCCAGGCATTGAGCCACTCCGGATCGAAGTCGGCCTGAAAGGTTTTATAAAAGTCGATGGCTGGCTGATTCCAGTCCAGTACCTGCCACTGCAAACGCTGGTAGCCATTCTGAGAGGCGTACTGAAGTGTATGCTGAAACAATGCTTTACCGATACCTTTGCCTCTGAAAGATTCAGTAACGATAAGATCTTCGAGGTAAAGAACAGCGCCTTTCCAGGTAGAATAGCGAATATAGTTAAGAGACATCCCAACGATAATTCCATCGTATTCGGCAACAAAGCAGACAAACAATGGATGTTTACCAAAGCCATCTTTAACTAGTTGTTCTGGAGAATTAATAACTTCATTGGGGGCCTTTTCGTAAATGGCCAGTTCGACAATTAAGCTGAACACAGCCTGCATATCTTCAGCCTTAGCATTTCGAATAATCAGACTCATTGTACCTTGATAGAAAAATCTTCTACTGTGATAATATCGCCCTTGCGAACTTTGTAGCGTTTGCGGGTTTCAGACTGACCATTGCAGAATACGACACCTTCTAGCACCAATTCAGAGGCATGTGCACCAGATTCGGCAACACCTGTGTATTTTAATAATTGTATAAGGGGAATAAACTCTTCTTTGAGTTCGAATAGAATATGGTTCATTATCTCACTACGAGCTTCTGAACGGATGAATGATCGCCATTCACCATCTTTGCCAGATAAACACCTTTATCAAGTTTTATCTCATCCATTCTGACAGTGAAACTGCCTTTTCTAATTTCGTCGTCAGACAAATTGTGATTGTATACAACCTGACCGATCACATTGGTGATCGCGAAGGTGTATACATGACCTAC
>JBJTNS010000129.1:0-5931 GCA_046074245.1 Chitinophagaceae bacterium
CCAATTGTGTCTTTGCCAATTGTGAAATCTTTGATACCGATATTCGATGTATATTTTCCAACTCCATTGCTCACTCTATAAGTAATGGTACCGTTTGAAATTCCACCCAGCGCTGGAATTTTATTCGCTTTTGTAAAGTAATTGATGGTTTTAACGGCAAAATCATTGACAGAGAAATCCATCCTGTTACTGGTATTATCACCAAACTCACCACTCAGAGCAATCGCTTGTTTGTCGTTGATAAATTTGAAATTCTCTATATTAAGAAAATCCCCAGTCATAAGACAGAAGGCATTGGTATCCAAACTCCAGATATCTTTATTAACGGCGAGTGCCACTTCCTGAATCTGAAGGAAAATAGAATCTTTCACGAATACCACATCACCCAGAGCGTCTATACCAACTTTGTAGCCAGTATCAACACCATTAAAATCAAAAGAAATTTTATTCCCTGCCACTCTTGAGAATACTTCTATATTTTTAGAATGGATATAACGATCGTCTGTTAAGGCATTCACCAAAACATCAATTTTTAAATCTGAGTTAGCAATTTTATGTGCCGACAAACTCAGCCCCTCAAACACCAGTTCGTTGTATGCAATCCTGTCATTTCTGAATTCAAACTTAAGTGACTGATCAGAGGATTTATAAAAACCTTCACCAGAACAAGGTTCCAGAGACAGTTCAGGTTGATACAATGAAGTAATAGCAAATGGATTTTTCAAATCAAACTGAAACACAAAATCCTCGTTTGGCAATTCTCTTGAAGGCTTGTTAAAATACGCTGGAATTAGCTGATGCAGTAAGTGCAATACTGAAACATCAATCAATTTAAGGGTAAACTGACCGGAGATACTGGCATCTATGACTTCTGATTTCAGTGACAGAATTTTTCCTTTATCTGTTTCGACAGCTTTAAGCATTAGATCAGGAATCTCGACTGACTGACCATTGCGTTTAATTTTAATATCTTCTCCATAGATGCTACCACTGGCATTATCCAGATCTTTCCCCACGAAGTCGAGCAAAAAGGTACCGCTGACATCTTGAGCGGTTGTATCAAAGCCAAAAGTAGCCAGATTAGAGTGCCTGACAACTGCTTTGAAGCTTGCCACCGGAACGGTTGTATTACTAAGGAATTCGCCATCGAAGTCCATATCCAGATTCTCGTCGCGCACCTGAGCAGAGCCCTGGAAAGACTCTTGCGATACAATCCCTTTAGCAGTAATATTCTGATAGGTATAATCAAGGAAAGAGAGTTGGTTGATATCGCCATCTACCTCAACATGATAGGTATTTCTTGCTAAGCCAGTACCTTTAAGATTAAGGTTAAAAGCGATATCATCTATTTTAGCTTCCGGCATAAAATCCCGCAGTTTAAAATAACTGGTTTTAAGCGACCCGCTATAGGTAGCTTTTTCTAAGCCCTCTTTGTACTTGATATTAATATCTGACTCAAAATCTCCGATATCCGTGCCGATGGTACCATAAGTAATAAAATCGTCGTAAAAACCAGAGAACATCCCGGAGTAGCTGATTTTTCCGAGAGATCTGAAATTATCGGGCATATTTCCCAATGATATTTTCAAGAGATCCGGGTAATCAGTTTCAAACAGGTCTACTTCAAAATCCAGGATGGTATTTTCAAAATCCGGCAAACCCGTCATCGTCCAGTCGCCTTTAAACCTTGTATTATCAAACAAACGAAGTTCGGTGTCTTTCCCTTTTAAACGCGTTAAAAAACCCTCACCAGAGCCAGTCATTTCTATAACCGTTTTATACAGTTTAAGATTATTGCTAAAATAGGCCAGGTCGATGGTACTGACTTTAGATTTCTGCAGGTGAGCTTTTAGTTTCACTTTCTCATTAAAGTCGTTATAGTCCTTCCAGTCGAGCGTCATCATAGCGAACTGGTCTTTGATATCGCTATGTGGCGTTATGAGATTCATTTTATAGAACTCGATTCCACCTTCATGTATTTTAGTATCGGCTTCAATATGATCGATACGGAACCCACATTTTTCGGTTGTTTCCAGGTGTTGAGTCTGAAAGTGCAGCGAATCGTCTACCAGAACAAAATCGCTCAATCTGGCATCAATAGAATGAAAGCTGATGTCGTTGTAATTAAAGTCCATGAAATCAGGCTTTGCCTCATTTCTCACAAAATAATCGAAGCGGGTTCTTTCGATTTCGACCACTTTACTTTTGAGGGTCCATATTACTTTAGGTTTTTTCGGGTCACGCGGACCGCCTTTAAAGAAATCAATAAAGAACTCATAGTTATTCACCGTATCTCCTTTGTGTTCGCCAAACAAAATCTTCGCACCTTCGATACCGACATAATTGAGTTGAATGATCTTTTTATTCTTGTCGTAAGTGTTGTAATCAACTTTTAATTTCCTGAAATAAAAGAGGGTATCCTGATGCTGGTCTTCGATATAGATATCTTCGAGAACGGCAGTTTTAAAAAATTCAATATCCACAGCCCCTACTCTCACCTTAGTTCCAAGCTCGCTCGACAAATAATCAGTGGCGATTCCGGCCAGCCAGGTTTGTACAGGCTGACTTCTGAAAACGATGTACAGAAAGCCAATGGTAAATAATAATACCAGTAGGATAAATCGCGCTATTTTAGATATTTTTGCGAGCAAGTTATACGGTGAGCCTTATGCAAATTTAATATGCCGTAAAAGAAGTATATACACAAGATGACACAAAAACAAGACACTCCAATTATACTGGCCATAGAATCTTCTTGTGACGATACTGCTGCTGCGGTAATACAGAACCGCAAAATACTTGCCAATATTGTCTCCAGTCAGACCATGCACGGTGTTTATGGTGGTGTTATTCCAGAACTTGCTGGCAGAGCCCATCAGCAATACATCCTGCCAGTAGTAGTCAAAGCATTGAAAGATGCAGGCATAACGGCATCAGAGCTGGATGCTATAGCGTATACCAGAGGTCCTGGCCTTATGGGATCATTACTTGTAGGTTCTCAGTTTGCCAAGGGTATGGCGATGGGATTAGATATACCGACAATCGGCATTAACCATTTGCAAGCGCATGTGGCAGCGCATTACATAGCCGACGAACAACCAGGATTTCCATTTTTATGTCTATTGGTTTCAGGTGGACATACTCAGATTTTACTGGTGAAAGATTATCTGGAAATGGAAATTATTGGTTCTACCATTGATGATGCTGCCGGAGAAGCTTTTGACAAAACGGCAAAGATGCTAGGTTTACCCTATCCGGGCGGACCCTTAGTAGACCAGCTTGCAGAAGAGGGCAACCCATTGGCATTTCAATTCCCGAAAGCTAATATCAGCGGTTATAACTACAGCTTTAGCGGCCTGAAAACTTCGTTGTTATATTTCCTGCAGAAACAAACTGCTGCAGATCCAGATTTTATTCAGAAAAATTTAAATGATATCTGCGCATCTATGAGACATACCATTATCAAAACCTTACTTTCTCAATTTGAGAAAGCTATAAAAGATTTGAACATTCAATATATTGGTATTGCTGGAGGAGTAAGTGCGAACAGATTACTGAGACGATCTTTCGAAGAACTTGGGAAGAAGTACAAGGTTAAAAGTTTTGTGCCAGCCTTTGAGTATTGCACAGACAATGCAGGAATGATTGCCATAGCAGGGCATTATCAATATATCAAAGGGAATTTTAACAGTCTGGATGACTTGCCTTTTGCCCGTTAAGCATTCAGACTTTTGATAGCTTTAACAACGGTTTCCACTTTAATTGTATTAATTTCAGAACTACTGTAACCCAGTTTAAGTTTATTAGCTTCTGGATCGACGTGAGGAGGCATAATAGAAATAAAAGCAGACGAAACATAAGGCGCGTAATTAGCAAATCGCTGCCAGTTGGTGCCGTTAGATATTAGTACAGTATTAGTAGCTGTTAGAACACCGACATGAGAAGCAAAAGTATCTAAAGTAAGCAGAACGCTGGCTTCACCAATAAAGGCAAAAGCTTCGTTAAGCTGAGTCTGGTTAACCAGATTAATAATTTTAGGAGAACCCGCAAGCTCACAGATTTTACTGGCCGCTTCAACCCCGTTTGGCCCCGCAATAAGAATGCATTTATCAAAATCGTTGATGACAGCAGAGATGGTTCTGGCAAAATTTTCGGCACTCCAGGTTTTGCTGCCCGCGCTGGCCACAGGCACAACAATTAAAGTGCGGTACTTTTTAAAATCTGGAAAAAGAACTTTTACTTTTTCCTCCAAATTCAGTTTCAAAACTTTAGAGATAAACTCAATATTTCTGAAGTATTCGAGCTTAAGAGGAGCGTCAGAATGTATCTGAATGCCAGAGTGGGCATCCAGGAGACTCATATCTGGGAAATAAGCATGGTGATTTCTGTCCCACACATAACGCTTTGGCGCTCCGGATGCCGCAAGAATCAGGTCATCCATAATAAAATTGCGGGTAAACAAAGGCGTGAAAGCAAGTTCTGCCTGAATTTGATTCACCTGCTGATAGATTGACTGCCGATAACTGGCATTGCCCCATTTCTTTTTGTCAACCCAGATGACAGTATCAGCAAAATCGAAGAAATTTTCGTAGAGAGGTTTTATGGCAAGATTGCCCACAAATACAAGAGGTTTAGGTGCATGTTGTACAATCGTGGGTATTACCTGTTGCCAGACAAGGAAATCTCCAATATCATCGCATTTAATGATAAGCGTGCCGGCACCCTGAGAAGAATGTGAAGGAAGCGAAGCAATTATTTTGAGATCATCTGCAACCAGCTGATTGATTTTTTTAAATGTTTTTCGTGCTTTAAAACCTTGAATTAAAGAAGAGACAGCGAGTTGAAAACGAATTTTAATTGACATCATTAAGCCTGAGATTTAGCAAAAGCATTAAATGTAATTTCAGGTTTACCCAGTTCTTTCCAGGCATCATCAGCTACAAATTGTTCGTTATTGTCATTTAAGGCTGCTGAAAGTTCGTGTAAGAATTTGTATTTATCTGAGAATATGCTCATAAATTTCAACCAGTTAAGAGAGATAAACTTCAGTTTAACGCCAGTTTGATGTTTCACAAAAAGTCGCGCCGCATCCTGAATCTTATAGCAATCTGCCCCTTGTATGAAGTATTCTTTATCCTGAGTTGTTTGAATTTTCAGAGAATTGACCACCATGCGGGCATAATCCTGCAAGCTGATGAAGTAGATTGGAAAAGTAGATTGTCCGTATACCAGAACTTTTTTTCCTCGACGGTAGGTCGACTGAAATGTCTCCATAAAGGTACTTGGATAAAAGATGGTAAAAGGAATTCCGGAATCGCGCACATAATTAACCGCATCTTTTTTAAGTCTGAACACCCACCAGGAATCTTCATTTTCCACCTGATTGTACTGAAGCACGGAAGACATATAGGCGATGCGTTTGATGCCGCAAGCCAGGCAGGCGTTAAGTATTTCGCGCAGGCCATCGGTTTCAGCATGAAAATCTTCAGGTTTTTCGTTAAGATCGACACTCAAGCAACAGTATACCGCATCTACTTTCTGAAGGAAGCGCTTTAGGTCGTGGTGGTACATCCAGTTACCCTCTTCTACAGAAACATTGTCTGGCAGCAGTGTTTTTTCAGTATCGGGGTCGGTACTGAGAACATAGACATTAAAGCCCGCATCAACGAGCGCTTTGGTGACAGGCAGTCCGAAAAATCCGGAAGCCCCGAATACAGCAATGTTTTTAAGCATCCTTTAAATTTGCAGTAAAAATAGTAAATATTGATCATTATATTAAAAACATTAATTGGTCATTTTTTGAACGAATTAATTGTTTTACAATACAATGACAAATCAATTTCATGAAAGGTAATATCTTTGTGCTATCTATGAGAATACAACTACTTTTTGTTCTGATTATTTTATCGTCCAATCAAATTTTGCAGGCAG
>JBJTNS010000130.1:0-3672 GCA_046074245.1 Chitinophagaceae bacterium
TGTAGATTTCTCTGAATTCAGGATCCTTGGTGTCTTTAACAAACAAGATTGCTTCGCCTGTGCTCTTCATTTCTGGTCCCAGTTCTCTGTTTACATTAGGAAACTTATTGAAAGAGAATACTGGTATCTTGATAGCAAAACCTTGCAACTTACGTTCGATGTTAAAGTCTTTTAATTTATTAACGCCTAACATCACTTTAGTAGCGATATTGATGTAAGGCACATCGTATGCTTTGCAAATAAATGGCACTGTTCTACTGGCTCTTGGATTCGCTTCAATCACATACACTTCTTCATTTTTGATAGCAAACTGTATGTTCAGCAAACCTCTGATGCCCATAGAGAAGGCTAGCTTTTTGCTGTATTCTTCCATCTTATCCATCACATTCTGACTTAAGCTGAACGGTGGTAAAACCGCACTGCTATCGCCACTGTGAATCCCCGCAGGTTCTATGTGTTCCATCATACCAATAACATGGTAATCGTCGCCGTCGCAAATCACATCACACTCTGCTTCTTCTGCTCTGTCAAGGAAATGGTCTATCAATACACGGTTGCCTGGCAAATCGCCTAATAAACCTATCACTGCGGCTTCCAGATCTTCGTCGTTGATGACAATTTTCATCCCCTGACCACCCAATACGTAACTCGGACGAACAAGCACTGGATAACCAACTTCGTGTGCAATTTTAACAGCTTCATCAGCTGTTTCTGCTACACCATATTTTGGATACGGAATATCAAGTTCTTTGAGTAAATCAGAGAATAAACCACGGTCTTCGCTCATATCCATGTTAGGGAATGAAGTTCCGATGATTTTAATTCCTCGCTCGTGCAATTTCTCAGCAAGCTTCAAGGCAGTCTGTCCGCCTAACTGAACGATAACACCTTCAGGTTTTTCTAACTCGATAATCTCCCATAAATGTTCCCAGTATACCGGCTCGAAGTATAGCTTGTTAGCCATGTCGAAGTCGGTACTCACCGTTTCCGGATTACAGTTCACCATGATGGCTTCGTAACCAGATTCTTTAGCGGCCAATAATCCGTGCACACAGCTGTAATCGAATTCGATACCCTGTCCGATACGGTTCGGACCGCTACCAAGGACAATAACTTTTTTCTTATCTGTGACTAAACTTTCGTTCTCGCCTTCGAAGCAAGAATAGAAGTAGTTGGTTGGTGAAGGAAATTCGGCGGCGCAGGTATCCACCATTTTGTAGGTACGTGTGATGCCTAGTTTTTTACGTTTATCATATACCTCATCTTCGGTACAATTCTTAATCAGATAGGCAATCTGATAATCTGAGTATCCTTTTTGTTTCGCTTTGCGGATAAGGTCTTCAGGCAAAGTCTCCAGCGTATGACGTTTAATTTCTTTTTCTGTGTTAACCAGATCCAGAATTTGCTCGAGGTACCAGCGATCGATACGGGTTAATTTCTGAATGGTGGTTAGAGGTACTCCGAGTTCAACAGCATCTTTTAAGTGGAACAATCTGTCCCAGCTCGGATTTTCCAGACTGTGTACAATTTCTTCCAGGTTTCTTGAGCCTGTACCATCTGCACCCAAACCGAATTTGCGTATTTCGAGCGACTGACAAGCCTTCTGCAGAGCCTCCTGGAAGCTTCTGCCTATGGCCATCACCTCTCCTACTGCTTTCATTTGCAGGCCAAGGTATTTGTTTGCGCCTTTGAATTTATCGAAATTCCAGCGCGGAATTTTGATGATCACATAATCGATGGCCGGTTCGAAGTATGCTGAAGTCGTTTTTGTTACCGGATTTTTTAATTCATCCAGGTTATAACCTATGGCCAGTTTAGCAGCAATCTTAGCAATTGGATAACCAGTTGCTTTCGACGCCAGAGCTGATGAACGAGACACACGTGGATTGATTTCAATCGCAATGATCTCTTCGTTTTCTGGATTAACAGCAAACTGTACATTACAACCACCAGAGAAATTACCAATACTGCGCATCATTTTGAATGACATATCGCGCATCTCCTGGAAACAGGTATCGCTAAGCGTCATAGCAGGAGCAATGGTGATACTGTCTCCTGTATGTACTCCCATTGGATCGAGGTTCTCGATGGTACAGATAACTGCGATGTTATTATTATTATCGCGCAGAACTTCTAATTCGTATTCCTTCCAGCCTAACACAGCCTGTTCTACAAGCACTTCGTGAGTTGGAGAAGCTTCTAAGCCAATGCGCAAAGCTTCATCAAGATCAGCTTTTGTTTTTACAAAACCTCCACCTGTTCCGCCCAGCGTAAACGATGGACGAATTACCAGAGGGTAACCAATCTCCTGTGCGATTTCTTTTCCTTCCAAGAAAGAGTTCGCGGTGCGACTTTTGGCGACACCAACACCAATATCAATCATCAACTGACGGAACAATTCTCTGTTCTCTGTTTTCTGAATGGCTGCAGTGTCAACACCAATGATGCGCACATTGTATTTCTCCCATATCCCTAAATCTTCAGCTTCTATGGCCAGGTTCAATGCAGTCTGACCACCCATGGTAGGCAAAACGGCATCTATCTGACGCTCCTGCAAAATCTTCTCAATAGACTGAACTGTGAGCGGCCATAAATATACATGGTCGGCTGTCACATTATCGGTCATGATAGTGGCAGGATTGCTATTGATGAGTGATACTTCGATCCCTTCTTCGCGAAGAGAACGGGCAGCCTGACTGCCGGAATAATCGAATTCGCAAGCCTGACCAATGATGATGGGGCCGCTACCGATAATTAAAACTGATTTGATGGAAGGATCTTTTGGCATAGAATAAAATCCCGCAAAATTAGGATATTGTTATGGCATTTTAATGCAATGTGGATAAATGAAATCAATAAAAATTGTGCTGTTGGCGCGACCTAAAGTTTTGCTAGTCTGTCACTAATAATTCCACTTTTTACCTCTGCAACCCAATTGTGAATAATAAAAAAAGTGCCACTTTCTGGGTGGCACTTTTATGTAAAATTTAAATATGATTAGTTGTTTGCGGTAGCTTCAACATAAGCTTCAATCGGCAAACAAGCACAAATCAGGTTTCTGTCGCCATGGGTGTTGTTTACTCTCGCAACACTTGGCCAGAATTTCTTAGCCACTACAAATGGCAGTGGGAAAGCTGCTTTGTCTCTTGAATATTTGTGGTTCCAGTTATCAGAACTGATTTCCATGGCTGTGTGTGGTGCGTTCTTCAACACGTTGTCTTCTCTGTCTACAACACCATTTTCAATCTCGGCAACCTCTGCTCTAATCGCTAACAATGTATCGCAGAATCTGTCTAACTCGCTGATGCTTTCGCTCTCAGTTGGCTCTATCATTAATGTACCTGCAACAGGGAAAGATAAAGTTGGCGCATGGTAACCATAATCCATCATACGCTTTGCCAAATCTTCTGCTTCGATACCTGCAGTCTGTTTCAGAGAACGGGTATCCAGAATCATCTCGTGCGCACAGAATCCGTTTTCGCCAGTAAATAAAATTGGGAAGTCTTTTTCTAAACGCGATTTGATATAGTTAGCATTCAATATAGCGGCCTCTGTTGCTTTTCTTAAACCAACACCACCCATCAATTTGATGTACACATAAGAAATCAATAAGATGCTGGCACTGCCATAAGGCGCTGCTGAAATTGCATGAATCGCTTTGTCGCCACCAGT
>JBJTNS010000131.1:0-7579 GCA_046074245.1 Chitinophagaceae bacterium
GCGAAAATTTTCTGTTTAACATACCCTTCATAGAAAGGTGCTTTTATCAGATTGGTGTAAGACCAGTCCCAGAAGCCCTGTAACAGATAGTGTTCATAGATTATTAAATTGAGCGCTGAATTAACCCCGGCATTATACCCAGCCAATCTGTTGCCCGGTGTGAAGTAGAGGTATTTATTGCCAACCGTATCTCTGATTTCTATTTCTGAACTTGTTAGTGCTGTACCGATATGTCCGCCCAGAAGGATGTTTGCACTAAAATGGTTTTTATGCACAAATAATGGGATGGATTTTTTTAATCCGAAGTTCCATAAATTTAATCCGTTGGTGTGATATAGTCCTTTGACATAATCACTCATGAGAACTGTGTCGTTAATGTGCTTTCCGTTCCAGGTGCCCTGAGCTCTGTATAGACGATTGGTTAAGGCTCCATAATTTAAATGTGAAAAGCTGAGGGATGCTTGCCAGTTTTTATTGAAATCTGCGCTGAACTGAACCCGGTGCTGAGTTGCAGTAATTTGAAGTTTTTGTATGTTTTCGAAATATGAAATGTCTCCGGCTTCGACATCAAAAAATCTGATGGATCGGTTATAGCCCGGATGCACAACTAATAAATCCTGCTTCTTATAAGTAGCTCTGAAATAACCTGCGTTAACGGTAAAATGGTGTTTTGTCAGCCATTGGTTGATCTTTGAATTGCTGCTGTCTGCACATACTGTAAAGCCGACTGAGAGAAAGATAGATAGGATGAGGCGGGGTAAAGAAACTGTCATAGTATTGACTGCAATACTATGCTTATTTGAGGATATAAACGAGACGTCTTGTAGAAGGATGAAATTTATTTATTCAACATAAATTTCCATGGCCTCCACAGCTGCGGGTAGTTCAACCCATGCAACAGTATTAAGTCCCAGTTCTAGAAACATGACCGGCCGGTCTGCACCGGTAGTTTTATCTACTAAAGTTTTAAAGGCTATAATACGGTATGGTTTGCCACCAAACTCACAAGGCAGATGTTTTGCATCAAAATCGCCCTCGCTGAAGAAGTATTCATAAAAATTATCTCCAGTTGTTTTATCGTATGTGGCATTAGGGTCAGAGAATCTGGTTTTCTTGTAATATTGAATATGCTGAAATCCTTTAGCAGGACAGGCGCTGATAATAACAGAATCGCCAACATTAACTGCACGGCTGCTGTCGCTTACTTCAGCTTTGGCATCGCTGAAAAGAAACGAGAAAAAAAGTAGTAAAACAGCTTGTTTCATATGTGTTAAAAGAGGCAATTTTACTGCCAAATTAAGAAAAATTTTTTGAATTTGAAAAAAAGGTGTTATTTAGCAAAAAATTTATTTAACCTAATGGAAGATTTCAGAGACAAGAACAGCATTTTTTCTAAACGTGTAAAAGCTGGAAAGAGGACGTATTTTTTTGATGTGAGAAGTACTAAATCGAATGATTATTTTCTGACGATTACAGAAAGCACCAAAAAGTTTGAAGATGGTAATTATGTTAAATCTAAAATTTTCCTTTACAAAGAAGATTTCAATAAGCTCTCTGAAGCATTAAATGAAACCATTAAACACGTAAAAAGTGAATTACTGCCAGAGTATAATTACGATGAGTTTTCGAGAAAAGATTACGATCCGGAAACAGGCAATACAAATTCTTAATAAACAAAAAAGGAATGTCAGAAACATTCCTTTTTTTATGTCTTTTAATTAATAGTTATTTTTTGGAATAAAATTCATTCAGATTGAGTAGTAAGCTGAACTGATTGCTGTTAAAGCCCGGAAAGTAGGATGCGCTGCCATACGAAAGATGAAATTTCTTAATCCTGAAACCTAAGCCCCAGCTAAATCCGCTGGTACCTCTTCTTTGCTCCTGAGTGAGTTCTTTGCGTTTCATGTGGTTGTATCCAAATCGCAATACGAAATGTTTAGAGAAGTTTAATTCTCCTCCCAGAGCCAGATGTCTGAGAATATTGTCACCCATGGTCATTTCCTGAAATTTAGTGTTCCCATTCTCGTCTTTCTGATTTGTTTCAGTGATGGTATAACGCAAATCTGGTTTTTGAAGATTGTTAAATATCAGGTGGTATCTAAAGGGCAGGTGAGCGAGTCGTTTAGATATACTCAGAGCGAGTTCAAATGGCAATCCTATTCGTTCGCTGCCATTGAAAGCAATGGTTTGATAGCCGATATTTCTGGCATATGCGGTAACATTCAACTGACTTGCTGAATCGGTATATATTGCAGACAGATCCGATGAAATGGCATTACTCACATAGGATTCATAAATTGAATAAGCGTATTTAAGAGAAGCCCCTAGTCTGATTTTTTCACTAAAGCTTGTCCCATAAGAAAGGGCAAAACACTGGTCTTGTGCTTTAAAGGTGCCGGTGTAAATGCCATTTGGGGTATAACCATCAAACTGCCCATAATCGAGGTACAACACATTTGCGGATAAAGTTCCTTTTTTTCCAATGTTACTTGCGTAAGAGAAGTAACCACCATTGATGTCAGAGACATAGTTGTTGTATGATGCAAAGGCATGGTTGTGCATGCTATTATTTAATGCAGCAGGGTTATTCCACGACATGCTGATATCATTATCTGGTGTTGAAATAAAATTACTCCCCAGGGCAACCTGTCTGGATGATGCAGGCATATTCAGAAAAGCAAAATTGCGTTTGCCACCAATCTGCGCATTTGCATTAGAGCTGAGCGCAAGAAGGGTACTAAAAAGGACAAATTTTATTTTCATTGATGCTTCTTTAATGCAAATGTATTCTAAATATTGTATCTCCTGATTTTTTTTGGCAGCTTTATGACAAACTCTTAGAACAAAATCTTTTTAGAATTGCTAACGCCTCCAACCATCCCTAATCCATTGCTGACATTTGTTCTTAAAATAACGGGATCGTTACTGAATCCATTTCCTGATTGAGAATAGTCATCAGTCTGTCTAAGGTAATTGAAATAATCTTCATTAAATGTTTTAATCGAAATTTCAAATTTCGGAGATCCGTTTACCGAACTGGATTCGATATTAAATTTAAGAGTTTTTGTTTTGCCTGAAAAGGTTCTGTCGCTGAAGAGATAAGATCCATCACCAAGTTTTTCATTGTTCAGAAAAACGACATCATTGGAGACGATGTCCAGAGGAAACCAGGTGCTAATGCCGGCGCTGTAATAACGGATGAAAAATTTGAAGTAGTTTTTTGTACTTGCATCATCAGTCATACTAACTGTTAACTGTCCAACTTTAAAGCCATCTGCATCCAGTCCGATTGAGTCAATATAGCTTGCACTGATCGGAATAGCATTTGGCATTCTTAAACTTGCTTTGGCTTTGTTATAGTTGGGGGCACTAACTTCTACATCATAGCTTGCACCTACGACGGGTTTTTTATTCATGACGTAGCGGCCGCTGAACAATGTAGCATTTCCGAGAGATACACCATTTTCAAAAATAGTCACAGTTGCATTCTGAAGCAGGTAGCCAGTTGAATCACTGGTTTGCATAATGGGTAAACTACGACTAACCTGAACACTGATAGTAGTATCAGAATCAAATTCTCCATTAACAACCAGTTTGCTGCTGTAGGCAGGTAAATCGAGATCAATAGGTTTAACACAAGAACCTGCCAGTATAATAATTAAAAGATAAAATAGATTTTTCATGGGTTAGAATTTGATATAGTAAGTGATTCCTGGAATAAAACTTAAGAATCCACGCTGATAGGCTTGTGGCTTAGCGTTTGAATTGTCAATATATACATAAGCAGGATTGTTGCGTGCAAGCACGTTATAGATAGAGAATCTATAACCACTTTCTGAGCCCCAGCTCTGGTCTCTTATTCGTGTTAATCCGAAATCAATTCTGAAAGTATTATTTAGTCTGTAGTTGTTTTTTTCAGTGTAATCGTAAACGATATTACCGTTGATGTCCAGGTACTTTCCAATTGGAACAGACTGAACATTGCCAGTTGAAAAAACAATGTTTACAGATGCGGTGTAGGTATCATCTATTTTACCTTGTGCAACAATACTGAGGTAATGACGACGGTCGAACTGGAAATAATAGTTCTGGTCGCGGTTAATACCAGGGGTGTTGCGTTTAGCCCATGACATAGCATAAGAAATCCAGCCAGTGAAATCGCCTTTTCGCTTGTGTAAAAAGGTTTCAACGCCATAATTCCAGCCTTTACCTGACAAAACTTTGCTTTCCCATTCATTTGATGTAAGTATTCCTCCGTTGATGTCAGCACCTTCTTTAATTTCCAGGTAATTGTTGTACCATTTGAAGTAACCTTCGATGCTGAGTTCTATGCTGTTTTTAAATGGCTGAGATAATCCAAGTGTTACTTGCTGCGCTCTTGTTGGTCGCGCCAGATCGGTAGCCGGTACCCATCGGTCAAAGTTCAGTGCAAGTAAATTGGAATTAATATTATCAGCCAGTAAATGCAAACTTTGGTTCATCACTGTATAGCTTCCTTTTAAAGCATATCTGTTATTGATTTTGGTGTTAAAGGAGAATCGTGGCTCCATAAAAACAAAGGCTTTGTCTTTGTATAGATAGGTAACGAGTCTGCTGCCAAAAGTGATTTTAGTGTTATTGTTTAACTGATGTTCATCTTCTGCATATACAGCGAATTCTTTGGTCGGGACGGCTTTGCTGACACCAAAAAAAGTGTCATTGGTAACAACATTGTTGTTGATGTATTTCGTTGCCGTTGCGCCTGGCATAAAGCTTTTAAGCGACATGGCATATCCGAATCTGATGGTGTTTTTTTTGTCAGCTATATAATCGTAATCAACTTTAGCAATGAAATCTCTGATAAAGTTAAAGTAGTTAAAATCAATAGACGAATAATCTCGGGTATTTGAACTGTCAATTGAAGAGCTGAAGTTAAGGCCAATCTGACTTTTGTACTGAGAATAGGAGAGTGTCAGGTTAGAGAAAAGACGGTTATTAATTATTTTATTCCATTTAAATGAAGGGGCGAAGTTTCCCCATCTTACATCGAAAGCATCTTCGTTGGTAATGCTAATATTGGTTCTTCTGGTGGAAGATAAATCGTAGGTGTAGAATCTATCGCGGTTAGAATAAATGCTAAAAAACAATTTGTTCTTTTTGTCGATACGGTGACAAACTTTAGCACTCAGATCATAAAAAGTATAAGTAAATTTATTGGAGTCGGTGTTTACAGCTCTCATAAATAGGAGGTCCCAGTGTGAGCGTCTTGCCGAAACCGCAAAAGTTGTTCTGCCGTCTCTTGAAAGCGGACCGTTTAAGTCGAGCGTAAAAGCCACTAAACTATTCAGGAAAATGCCATGAACACCTTTTGAATTACCTTCTTTCATAACAACATCGGTTAAGCCCGATAAACGACCGCCATGTCTTGCAGAGAATCCACTTTTGGTAAGGTTTATGCTGTTAATGGCTTCTGAGTTAAAGATTGAATAAAATCCAAAAGCATGGTTCATATTGTAGATGGGAACGCCGTCTATGAGAACCAGATTTTGGTCCTGACCACCACCACGAACATAAAAACCATTCGTTAATTCAGTGCCTGGCATAACACCTGGCAGATGTTTAATAGAACGTCCGACATCAATTTCTCCGGCGAGAGAAGGCATACGGCTGATTTGCATGCCTGGTACTTCTATGTAGCCATTTTCAACTCTGTCTATAATTTTAAAATTAGTTTGAAGGACATAAGCAATCAGATCGTCTACTTCTTTTTTGTTCTTGATAAAAGCTTTTTTCGGACCATCGGAAGTGTCATCTGAATCGACAGCTTCTTCAACAATTTGAATATTAGAAAATGGATCTGTCTGTTCGTCATACTCATCCATTACTCTTAAAGAAATATCTACTTGCTTATTGGTATTGATAACGGTGGTATCAATAAGGGCAAAGTAACCTTCATGCATGTACATAATGTTTTTGGTACCATATGGGATATTAATGGCATAATAGCCATAGTTATTGGTGACACTTCCAATGCCAGTCTGAGGGCAGAAGACGTAGGCACCTATCAGTACTTCATTGGTTTCTTTATCAGTTATAATGCCAGAAATGGTAAAGTTTTGCGCATAACTCAGAGAGGCAGCACCTAATAAAAAAAGTGTAATACAAGAGTGTTTTAATTTATCAATCAACATAATAGTTAAAATCGTGGTTCAAACCAATGGCAATTTACATCAAATAATTGCGATTCTAAAACACTAAACGCAGAATTGGATGAAAAGGTTGGCAGAGTTTGTTAAAATGGGTTTGTTAAGGATATATCGTGTTTGGTAAATTAAAGTTACAAATAGGTTTAAATAATATATAATTATCACATTGTCAGATATTAATGTCGATCTTTGTTAGGACTAAACAGGGTATATGACCATAACTTGTGGAAAAGCACAAAGCATGTTGGGGTATCTTTGAATTTAACATTTGAAAATAAGTCATCGTATTTTCATATCGCTCATCTTTTTTTTGGTTTTGGAAACCAGAGCTGCTACGCACTCTGATACTTTAGTCAAAAAAGCTGATACCACCAATGTTCTTGCGGGTCTCGACCTCAAGCGCGTACCTGGTGTGGATACGCTATACAAGGTAGCGAAGAAGTATTTAGGTAGGTGGGCGCATTTATTTTTGGCCATTAAAATTGAAGAAAGTGGCAACACTGGTCATTATAGCTGGCTTTCGGTAAATCATTATAATTTATGTGGAATGCGTTTTCCTAAGTCAAGAAAAACGTATGCGATTGGCTCTACTAACACCAATTATGCCATCTACAGGAACTGGTTTGAATGCATGCTGGATTTTAAAATCTACATGGAAAATCATGAGAATAAGTTCAAAGAGAAGTTTAAAAGAGCACCAACAGACGATGTCGAGATGATAAATTACATGTTTAATACGTTCAATCATTTCGCTAAATGGAAAAAGGACATGCTTATTCTGATCAAGTATGTCAGGAAAAAGTATAAGTAAAATTCTAAGGGCATTTAACTAATTTCGCATCATGTTTGTCTCAGGTTTTACCATTGCCAGAAATGTTGTTCGTGCAGATTATCCTTTAAAAGAAGCGGTTTTTTCAATATTGCCTGTTTGTGATGAGATGATCATTGCAGTCGGAAAAAGTGATGATAATACACTGGAATTTGTCAGGAGTTTTAATTCTCCTAAAATCAGAATTATTGAGACTGAATGGGACGATAATATGAGGGAAGGCGGGAAAGTGCTTGCAGTTGAAACCAATAAAGCTTTTGATGCTGTGTCTGATAAAGCCGACTGGTGTTTCTATATTCAGGCAGACGAATGTTTACACGAACAATACCTGGATCATGTCAGAGAGGCCATGATAGACTATTGTAATGACAGGGAAGTTGAAGGACTATTACTTGATTACAAACACTTTTATGGTAGTTATGATTATCTGGCAGATAGCAGAAACTGGTATAGAAAAGAAATTCGTATCATTAAAAACAATAAGAATATCAGATCTTATAAAGATGCTCAGGGATTCAGAATTGAGAATCGTAAATTAAGGGTTAAACAAATTGATGCCTGTATG
>JBJTNS010000132.1:0-5791 GCA_046074245.1 Chitinophagaceae bacterium
CTACATGAGCAGTATCTGGATCATGTAAGAGAGGCTATGATAGACTATTGTAATGATAGAGAAGTTGAGGGTCTTTTGCTGGATTATAAACACTTTTACGGTAGTTATGATTACCTCGCCGATAGTAGAAATTGGTACAGAAAAGAAATTCGTATCATTAAAAACAATAAGACAATCAGATCTTATAAAGATGCCCAAGGTTTTAGAATTGATAACCGTAAACTAAGGGTTAAACAAATTGATGCCTGTATGTTTCATTATGGATGGGTAAAGCATCCCAGGCAGCAGTTAGAAAAATTAAAACAGGCGCGCAAACTATGGCACAGTGACGAGTTTATCAATCAAACTTATGCCAATGCGGAGATGTATGATTTTAGTGTGGTTGATTCATTAAGTTTATACGATGGAACACATCCTGAAGTAATGAAGGAAAGGATTTCATCTCAGAACTGGAAATTTGAACATGATATCAGTCGCAAGCAAATGGGTATTAAAAAGAAGTTTTTGTATCTGATTGAAAAGTATACCGGATGGCGTGTTGGGGAAAATAAAAACTATAGGATTATCTAATCTTTAAGATGGATATCAAGAGCATCTCTTAAGGCAATTCCTACAAAGTTAAAAGCCATTACAAGTGCCATGATAACAAAGCCTGGTACTATGGCTAAATAAGCACTATTAAACATGATATAGGGATAATTTTCTTTAATCATCATGCCCCAGCTTGGAGCAGGTGGCGCCAATCCCAGTCCCAGAAAACTCAGTCCCGATTCCAGAAGAATTGCAGATCCGAAAATGGAAACCGCCAGAACGATTAAAGAACTTCTTAAGTTGGGTAATATGTGTTTGAACATAATGCGAGCAGGACCGAAACCAAGGACTTTAGCAGCTTGTACAAATTCTTTTTCACGCAGGGCAAAAACCTGACCTCTGACGATGCGTGTAACTTCTACCCATGAGCTGAGGCCGATAGCTATAAAAATTTGCCAGAAGCCTTTGCCGATAGCAAAACTGATAGCAACAACCAAAAGCATTGTAGGCAGGCTCCATATCACGTTGGTTAACCATGAAATAACTTTGTCTGTTCCTGCTCTGAAGTATCCCGCCAGCAAGCCCAGAACAGTTCCAATTATTAGTGAAATAATGACGGCAACAAAGCCAACGATCAGAGAAACACGACTGCCCAGAATAATGCGACTGAACATATCTCTTCCAAAGCCATCAGTACCCAGTATAAATGTTTTTTCAGTGATTATAAAGTTTCTGGAAGATGCTTTCAGTGGAATTACGTCTTTTTTTATAAATCCATCAGAATGGTAAATATCAAGATAGACAGAATCGTTTTTAAGGCTATAAGACGTAATAGGGTAGGAGACTCTGGCTTCCTTCTGACCCTTAAGCCAGGTAGATAGTAAACCTGGTTGATTATCTGGAATAACCTCAAAGAACTTCACTTTGCTCATAGGTTTTAGCAAAGCGATTGGCAAGTTAATCTGATTGGCGTCTTTTGTTTTGTCAAGAGTAATAAGATTGCCTAAAAGGGCAAGTAATAAAAACAGACTTATTATAATAATGCCTGTTAGTCCCAGAGGATGTCTGAATACTTTTTTTATTGTGCTTTTACTTGTCAAAATTGCGAAACAAAAATAGGGATTTTTGAATGAGGCAAAGCTTAGTTTTTAAAAAAACTTGCACATCAAAAAATGGTTCAAAATGGGGCAATTTTAAAGAATTTTTACAGATATGTGATTTGCAATTAATTGTCAAATCGATAAATGGGAGTTAATTGTTTGAAATGGTGTTAATTTTTTATAAAGGGGTTTTTTCGTTCAGCACCTTCCAGGTCTAAGACCTGGAAGGTGCTGAAGTTCCACCCACCAACTCCCTCTTAACCACCGTCTTAACTCTCTCAATTCAATATACTATTTACTGCTGATTTTTTAGCTTTTGAATTCATTGAAACTGGCTCTGATAAACAATCTTCCCCTAGTTTTTGCGATACAAAACAGTAATTTAATTGAATTTTTTTAAAGACTTTATTTTCAGTTGATTAAATCTGGTTCTTAAACCAGGTTATCTGACGTTTCGCATAGTTGCGCGAATGCTGCTTGATCAACTCTATGGCTTTTTCGCGACTATATTCCCCTTCAAAAAAAGGCCACCATTCTGAGTAACCTACCGTCTGTAATGCATTTAATTCACGCATACTGTATAAGCCTCTGGCTTCTTCTTCTAAACCAGCTTCTATCATCATATCTACCCGTAAATTAATGCGTTCATACAATCTTTCCCTTTCCATTTCCATTACAATGGTTTTTAGTTCAAATGGATATTTAAATGCAGGGATGTCTGTGTTTCTGATAGTTCGGCCTTCTGCAATTTCAATTGCTCTGATAAGCCGTTGAGGGTTGAGAATCTCGGTCTTAGCATATATCTCCTCAGATTTTTCTCTGAGTCTTTTTTGTAATGTCTCTATGCCCTCTTTTTCGAGACTGTTATCAAGTTCATCTCTCAGTGCCTCATTCCTTTCGGGCAGTTGATCAAGTCCCTCTAAAAGCGCTTTTATATACAATCCCGTTCCTCCAACAACCACCAATGTGTCAAAGGTGTCAAAAAGTTGATTGATTAATTGTCTGGCATCTGCAGCATACCTGCCCGCTGTGTAATGTTCATGAATACTGATATTACTTATAAAGTAGTGCTTAACTTTTGCAAGTTGGTCTGCGTCTGGTTTCGCTACTCCAATATTCAACTCCGTATAGAGTTGTCTGGAATCACAAGAAATAACCGGACATTGATGCTCTATTGCCAGTTCTATCGCTTTGTCTGTTTTACCAACGGCAGTTGGACCTAATACCGCAATGATGTTTTTGGAACTCAATTTATTTTTCTCTGATCAGTTCTGTTCTTGCCTTTGCAATAAGTGCTTTATCTGCTTCGCTATTTGAAGGGAATGATAGCTTAAGTGTTTGTAAATGTTCCAGTAAAATCTGTCCAAGTGCAGCGCGACTTACCCATTGATTATCTGCTGGTAAAATATACCACGGAGCATGCTTTGTAGAAGTGTTTTTAATCATTTCGTTATAGGCTCTCTGATAATCATTCCAGTATTGTCTCTCTTTCACATCTGTCAGATTAAATTTCCATTGTTTTTCTGGAACATCTATTCTCTCAATGAACCGTTTCTTCTGCTCTTCTTTTCCAAGGTTAAGAAAAATTTTGATGATGATAGTGCCATTTTTAATCAGGTGTCTCTCCATCTCGTTGATAGCTCTATACCTGTTTTTCCAAAACTTTTCATCGATATCATTTACCTCTTCAATGCCTGGAATATTTTGCGCAAGTATATATTCGGGATGAACCTTACAAACTAAAACTTCTTCATAATAAGAACGATTAAATACCCCGATTTTACCTCTTTCTGGCAATTGTTTATAGGTTCTCCAGAGAAAATCGTGACTGAGTTCCTCTTTGTTAGGAGCTTTAAAACTGCTCACATTACAGCCTTGTGGATTAACCCCTGACATCACATGTTTAATACATGAATCTTTGCCTGCAGCATCTATCGCCTGTAAGATTATTAACACCGAATGCTTACCGGATGCATACAACATTTCCTGCAAATCTGAAATGCTTTCCTTATATGAACTTAGCGCATTTTTTAAGGAAGATTCGTCTTTATAATGCAACCTCTCACCACTGGGATAATGCGAAAGTTTGAAGTTCTTTCCATCATCAACTTTGATTTTTTTACTGTCTTTGAGTGTTTTCATATGTTAAAAGGAGAAACCAAATCTGATGACATATGGTACGCCATAAGCATTGGCATTGCCTGCAGGTGCTCTCAATAGGTAAAATGCAGAAACATAAAAACCATCAGGCGAAACATAACCACCACCCAATAAGCCATACTCTCCTAAATTACCGTTGTACTGCAGCAACTGATATTCTGCCTGGGCAAATAGATTCTGAGATAATCTGTATCTGGAAAAAACACTGCCACCATATATTAAAAAAGGATCAGTACTGAGATATCCATTTTTAAAATACTGAAAGTTTCCTCCAAGTCCGGCTGTTAAATTGTTCGTTACTCTGTATCCTAACTGAGGTTGTATATTGATATTCGTGTAAGTCCCAAACATCAATCCTCCTCCGATATTGTATGTTAAACGATCTTTAAATGGTAGATTGGAAACTTTTTCTTCCTCGTCATCTGTGCCCTGACTGTTTTCCTGTGCCATTAATGCTGGCATTGTGCAGAATACAGTACATAAAATCAAAATGTTTTTCAATTTCATTGTATATTGTTTCAATATTACTTTAATTTCGCGACATAAAAAACTATTTTTAATATGTCTAAAGTTCATAATTTCTCTGCAGGTCCTTCTATTCTGGCACCTGAAGTAATCGAAGCCAGCATGGAAGGTATTCGTAATTTTGCGGGTACAGGTTTGTCAGTTCTTGAAGTGTCTCACAGAGGCAAGGAATTTGTGTCTGTTGTTGAAGAAACACAAGCGATAATCAAAGAATTAATGAATATTCCTGATGGATATGAGATATTATTTTTAGGCGGTGGTGCAAGCACTCAGTTTCTGATGGTGGCCTATAACCTATTAGAAACAAAAGGCGCTTACCTTAAAACTGGTGTGTGGGCTGCAAATGCCGCTAAAGAAGCTAAACATATGGGAAATGTTGAAATAGTTGCCTCTTCAGAGGATAAAAACTACAGCTATATTCCTAAAGGATACACGATTCCTTCTGATGCTGATTATTTTCACTGCACAAGTAATAATACCATCTACGGTACTCAGATGAAGTCATTCCCTGATAGTCCTGTTACAATGGTGTGCGACATGAGTTCCGATATTCTTAGTCGCCAGGTAGACGTTTCTAAATTCGGTTTAATATACGCTGGTGCACTGAAAAACATGGGTCCTGCCGGTGTTACTGTTGTTATCGTCAGAAAAGATATTCTAGGTAAAGTGTCTCGTGCTATTCCAAGCATGATGAACTACCAGGTGCATATCGATAAAGAAACAATGTTCAATACTCCGCCTGTTTTCCCGATTTTTTCTATGCTCCAAAACCTTAAATGGGTTAAAAAATGTGGTGGTGTAGATGAAATGCAAAGAAGAGCCGCCGCCAGAGCAGAAATGCTTTACGCCGAAATCGATAGCAATCCGCTGTTTAAAGGAAATGTTGAAGTGGAAGACCGCTCTCAGATGAACGTATGCTTCGTACTTAACGACGAATCTCTGGAAGAGAAATTCAATGCTGCCTGGAAAGCTGCCGGTATCTCCGGTATCAAAGGTCACCGTTCTGCTGGCGGTTACCGCGCAAGTATGTACAATGCTCTTCCGCTTGAAAGCGTTGAAGTCTTGGTTAATGTAATGAGAACTTTTAATAACTAATTTAGATGAGAATATTAGCAAATGATGGTATCGATCAGTCTGCAAAGATTGCTTTAGAAGCAAAGGGTTTCTCTATTGAAACCAACAATATCCCTCAGGCTGAACTGGCTGCAAAGATTGGCGACTATGATGTACTTCTGGTTAGAAGTGCTACTAAAGTTACTAAAGAAATTCTGGATGCCGGTGCTTCTCTGAAGCTTGTAGGGAGAGCTGGTGTGGGCCTCGATAATATTGATACCGCCTATGCAAAGGAAAAAGGTATTGCAGTTGTTAATACGCCTGCTGCCAGTAGTACCAGCGTCGCTGAACTTGTATTCGCTCACCTCTTTTCAGTTTGTAGAATGCTACAGTACACCAACAGACAAATGCCTGAAAATGGT
>JBJTNS010000133.1:0-3140 GCA_046074245.1 Chitinophagaceae bacterium
TAGGTGGTGCAGGTGCAATAGAATCAGTAGCTTCAATTATGGCTATGAAACATGGCATCATCCCTCCTACCATCAACCATTTTACTGATGATGAGAACATTGATCCGAAACTGAATTTAACATTTAATGTTGCTCAGAAACGTGATATCAACGTAGCCATCAGTAATACATTTGGTTTTGGCGGACACAATGCCACTGTTATCTTTAAAAAGATATAACACCTTTTAATTCGATGAGCTTTGATTAGAAGTTTTTTTATTGCGAAATTTTCAAAAGATAAAAAACTCTTTCAGAAGCTACACAACATTCTTGGATTTTATCCGAGTAAAATCAGTCTTTACAAGATTGCCATTACCCACAACTCATATCGTAATAATACGAATAATGAGGTAAGGAAGGGAAACAACGAGCGACTCGAGTTTCTTGGTGATGCAGTTTTGGGCATGGTGGTTGCTGAAAAATTGTATTTAAAATTCCCTTATCAGAATGAAGGTTTTTTAACGGAGATGCGTTCAAAAATAGTTGGGCGTTCAAAGCTCAACAGTATCGGTAAGAAGATGGGCATTCATCAGTTATTACAGTATGATCAGAAGTTAAAGAATAATCCTGTATTTATAGATTCTATTACAGGCAATGCTTTTGAATCTATTATTGGGGCGATATATCTGGATAAAGGATTTGGCTTTACAAAGAACTTCATTGTCAACAATATTATAGAGACCTATATAGACTTTGAGGAGTTATTGATACAGGAGTTGAGTTACAAAGCCAAACTCGTCAAGTGGGCTCAGAAAGAGAAAAAGAAAGTAGATTTTAGTTTGAAGAGTGTAGAGATCGAGAACAAGCGAAAAATTTACGAAGTAGCGATACTTTTAGAGGGAGAAGAGATTATTGTTGGTCGTAACCATTCAAAGAAAATTGCAGAAGAATTAGCCAGCGAAAAATTCTGTTTACAATTATCTATTTAAATCTGGCCACATCCACTTCTGGAGGCAATTCTATTCCATCGTATATATACTTACAAAGTAGTTCACTATAGAGCGGAGCTAATGCGACCCCCTTTGATCCAAGGCCATTAAAAACATAGGCATTTGGGTGAGAATCCAGTCTGCCAAGAATTGGTCTTCTATCGAGACTGGAGGGGCGAATTCCAGCCTGATGATCAACTATTTCGAACGGAGCTTTAAACCATTTAGTAAGTTTATTGACAATTTCATTTTTAGCGGATTCAGTAGGAATAAAATCCAGATTTTTCCATTCAAAATTGGAGCCTACTTTATAAAAATGATTTCCAAGAGGCAATAGAAAAACGCCATTTTGAGGAATAATACCATCGACATATTCTTCTGATTTAATGATTAAAACCTCTCCTTTAGCAGGCTTCAATTTAATATTTGCGGTAAAAGGATTCTGGTCGATTGCGGTACCTTGACAGAATACAATATTTTTCGATTCAAAGTTTTTATAAATAAAACCTTTTTCAGTTTGCCGGAGTTCATTAAAATCAAAAGATTCGTTAAGAAAGTGGTTCGGAGATTGTAATTTTTTTCTAAAAGAAGTTAGAAAAAGAGGAATATCTACCCATCCGGAATCTTGTATTTCGAGGGCTCCAAAATCGGAGATAATCTGATCGCCGATTCTCTCGTTGGTCATAATCACAAAATCTTTGAAAAGGTGTGATTCTGAGAGCGCAGCCCAGTCGTTAAGTTCACGTAGAGAATCGATGATATACGATACAGGGTGGTGATGATAAAATTTTTCGTGCAGGTGATGTTCAATTTCGTGGTACTTTTTACCCAGATTTGGGTAAATTTCGTCGGCATTATAAGAAATTTTTTGTCTGTTTGCCAGGATAGGGTTAAAGATACCGGCAGCGACAAAAGAGCTTTTAGAATGTCCAGATTCATCTATCAAAACAAATGATTTTGAGGACTTTAAAAATTGGTATGATAACCATGTTCCGGCTAATCCTGCCCCTATTACGATGTTGTCAATTTGGTGCTTCACTACGTGATGAGTATTTTTACTTACTTTTTGCTTGGTAATTTAACTGAGTATTTATACCTTTGCATTCATTACACAAAGATATACAAAATGCAGTCAAGAAGATCATTCATCAAAAACATAGCTTTAGCCATTCCGGCGATGTCTATGGCCAGCGTGATGCTAAGTTCATGCAGCAAGAGAGATGAGTTGCCAAGAAAGACCAGAAAGAGAATAGGCATCATAGGTGCTGGCATTTCAGGTTTACATGCGGCAATGTTGTTACACGAGAATCCACAATTTGACATAGAAATTTTGGAAGCTGGCGACAGAATTGGCGGCCGTATTCACTCTATGGACAATGCTTTTGGCATGGGCAGTGTTGAATTAGGTGCTTCAGAAATCTACGGCACTAACAATGCCTGGTTTGGTGTTGTGAATCGTTCTCAGACTGCTCTTCTGGCTTCTCAAGGAGCTGCAACATACGTTATAGGAGAGTCCATTTACAGTCAGTCTCAGATTGAAAAAGATGCAGATTTCATTCAGATGGAAAGACAACTGACAGAACTAAAGCAGTTCCAGTCAGGTTCAGATATGTCAATCGAGCAGTTCATGACCAACAATCAGGTTCCTGAAAGAGTTAAGTGTATTTTCGAAGGTAAAACTGAGCAGTTTTTAGGTACAACTGTTGACAGAGCATCTGCAGTATACAATCGTTCAGAAGGCATTGAAAAAATGTCAGAAGAAAAATACCGTTCATCATCTAAATCTTTTTCGAACATATTACTCGACAACTACTCACCTGTTCTTCCGTATGTTTTGAATAACACAGCAGTTCAGTCGATTGATTATACCGGAAATAAAATCAAAGTTACTGATCATTTACAGGTTGAGAGAGTCTATGATCAATTAATCATCACAGTACCACTTTCAATTTTAAAATTAAGTGCTAATCAGGCAAGTGGTATCAGCTTCAAACCAGAGCTTCCTTCAAGCAAGCGTGAGGCCATGGACAAATTAGGCATGGACGCTGGAGTTAGAGTATTATTAAAAGTGAACAAAAAGTTCTGGAATAACGGTTCTAGCACGATATATACCGATGGCACCATTAGTCGTTTTGAAGTCATTAAATCTGACGACAGCAAATCACAATATGT
>JBJTNS010000134.1:0-7689 GCA_046074245.1 Chitinophagaceae bacterium
AAAGAAATTATTTACAGATAATAACTGCGGAAGCTGTCATCAGATTTCATCTGGTTTTAGTTCTTCTTATGGTAGCACTAAGTTCGCCAATATCGGTCTTGATTTAATTGACAATGATCCAGGTATCAATGGTCTGTACAAAATTCCGCGTTTGAAAAACATCGCCTTAACAGCACCATACATGCACGATGGTAGATTTAAAACATTAAATGAGGTTTTAGAACACTACAGTCATAATATCGAGAACAACTCCAAGCTATCTTTCCAGTTAAAAGAAAATGGCAGAGATCCAAGACGAATGGAATTTACAGAAGCAGAGAAAGCTGATCTGATTGCATTCCTGAACACATTAACAGATAAAGATTTAATTTCTAATCCTAAATACTCATCACCTTTTATTAATTAAAAAGTATGATGAAAAAAATCATTTGCCTGCTGCTTGTAACTCTTGCAGCAGGCTCTTTTTTTGCTACAGCCGCTAACCGCGACTCAAGCAATTTAAGAATTCATGTATTAATGTCTGGGCGACCATTGTTAAATGCATTGTCAGCCCGAGACAGCGTCAATAACTTTATGTATTCTCACAATCAGCTGGAAGTTCAAATCAGTTATAAAAAGCATCAGCTGGGTTTTGGAATCGATGCCGGATATTCTAAGAGCACCGATCTGGTGAACAATCTTCCGAGAGCAAATACCAAACAATCTACATTCTTATCGCCGCACTACGCGTATAAATTTTATCAGCAGAAAAAATGGTCGGCTTTCGTTGGCGTGGGATATTATATCAATACCATCGCAAGCGAAGTTACGGTAACCTCTCCGATAGAAGTGGTGAGCAGTAAGACGACACAAGTAGAAGAAGGCTCTAATCTGTTTCTGAGAGCCAATTATAAATTTACCAGACGTTTCAGTGTCGAATTTGAAACAGCTTTTTATAGTTCCAGAGAACGCATTGATGAAGAGAGAGATTATAGCTTAACACCATCTTTACATAGTGCGAAATCTACTTACAGGGATTTCAGAACCTATGCCTTCCCATCCAATATCTGGCTGAAGTTTTCTTTTTAAAATTATTTCTTTTCCATTTCAACCCTCATGCTGTTGAGCATGTGAATGATGCTGTCTAAGTTGAGCTCTTCAGATGGTTTATCAGAGATGTTTAAGGTGCAGACAAACTCCCATACTTCCAGGATATCAGAAGCCTTAACGGTATAGGGAGAATAGTGTTTGTTGTCGGAGTGAAGTTCAAGGACAGAGCCTTTGTTATAGACACGTTTATATACCACACCGTCTTCGCTGGTGAGCAATACGTAGGTGTGACCGTTTTGAATGTCTTTCAGAGACTCTATGTATTTACCTACCACGAAACAACCATCGCGCAGAGGCGGCATAGAATCGCCCTTGATAGGGAAAGCACGGTGCTTGCCGATGATGCGGAAAGGCAGGTTCATTAAAGGCAGTTTTTCGAAGTATTCAGGATCAGCATAACCATTTAAATAACCAGCAGAAGCTTTCATGGTAATGACTTCAATTTTATCGTTGTTGTCTTTGTCTATAATGATGGGAAAAAGCAAACGGTTTTCGCCCACTTTTATCATCGTATCGAGATTGAATTTTCTTAAATCACATTTCACTAAAGCATCGATAGCGATGTGAAATAATTTAGAGATTTTTATGAGCGTTTCTATCGGCGGATCGCATCTTTCTTCCTCGTAAGAACCGATTCTGGCTCTGGTGATATCGAGTTTATCGGCCAGGTTTTCTTGCGACCAGCCCTTTAACTGCCTGAGATGACGGATGTTTTTTGAAATTTTACTCATACTAAAATATTTAGCACAAACGTACTAAATAAAATAGTAATTTGCAAACGGTTTTTTTGTTAAGATTCACTTATTTCAAATTAGGAGTTGAAAGAGGTGGTCTTTATATCAACAGCAGACTTGTTCCGGGGAATGGCATTGGGTTAATACATTTTCCGGAGCGAGTTTCAATTTAAACATTAATCACACGACCAATGCTTGCATAAGCAGGTGGTCGACTATAATATCTATGGAGCGGCAGGTAGTACATATCGATTTGGATACGTTTTTTGTATCGGTAGAGCGACTGATGCATCCGGAGTTGTGTGGTAAGCCAGTGATGGTGGGAGGAGGTAGCGACAGAGGAGTTGTGGCAGCCTGCAGTTACGAAGCACGAGCGCATGGCGTGCATTCTGCTATGCCTATGCGCATGGCCCGTCAGCTTTGTCCGGAAGCCGTTATCCTGCGCGGCGATCACGCTCAGTACAGCAAATATTCAGATATCGTTACAGAGATTATTCACGAGTCGGTGCCCTTGTACGAAAAGTCGTCGATCGACGAGTTTTATATTGATATGACGGGCATGGATAAGTTTTTCGGGACTTACAAAATGGCGACTGAACTGAGGCAAAAAATTATTCGTGAAACCAATCTGCCGATTTCTTTTGCTTTGTCGGCGAATAAAACTGTTTCTAAAGTTGGTACCGGAGAGGCCAAGCCCAATGGTCAGAAACACATTGATTTCGGTACTGAAAAAGGATTTCTGGCGCCTTTATCAATTAAGAAAATTCCGATGGTAGGCGACAAAACCTATCAGCTGCTAAGAGGCATGGGTGTCTCTAAAATTTATACCCTTCAGGAGATGCCTCGTGAGTTGCTGCAGCAGGTATTAGGAGAAAATGGAACGGTGATATGGAAGAAAGCAAATGGTATTGACAATACACCAGTGGTGCCATATTCTGAACGCAAATCGATTTCTACAGAACGCACCTTCGAGAAAGACACCATCGATGTAAAAGCATTAAAAGGTTTGCTCGTGGCCATGACTGAAAAACTGACATTTCAGTTGCGAAGCGAGAATAAACTGACAGCCTGTGTTGCTGTTAAAATTCGTTATTCAGATTTCAATACCTACACCATGCAGGCGCGAATTCCGTATACCTCTCTCGATCATATTCTGATACAGAAGGTAAGTGAATTGTTTGATAAATTATATCAGAGACGATTGCTGATTCGTTTGATAGGCATTCGTTTCAGTCACCTCGTTCAGGGCGGTCACCAATACAGTCTGTTCGAAGAAACCGTCGAGCAGATTCAACTGTACGAAGCGATGGATAAGATAAGAAAACGATTTGGAAAAGATGCCATTCACCGGGCTGTTGGAATGAACGAAAAACTCCATGATTTTAATCCGTTTAAAGGAAAGCAGAAGTAGAAGAGATGTTGCTGAATTGTCATACCTATTACAGCTGGTGTTACGGTACTTACAGTCCCGAACAATTACTGGCCGACATTAAAGCAAAAGGCTATGATGCTTTTGTGTTGAGTGATATCAACAATACCTCGGCTTGTCTGGATATGGTGCGCAGAGCAAAAGAAGCCGGCGTGCATCCTGTATTAGGCATAGATTTCAGAAATGGCGTTCAGCAAAAATATGTCGGCATTGCTCAGAATAATCAGGGTTTTTTAGAGCTGAATACACACTTGAGTGCACACTTGCATTCAGGTGTATCTTTTGAGGACATAGCACCTGAATTTTATCATGCCTATGTTGTTTATCCGTATAGTTGTTATAGAGGGCAAAAACTTAGAGACAATGAGTTTATAGGCATTTCCGTCAGGGAGCTAATGTTTCTGAGCTTGTCGCCATATAAACATTTAACTTCTAAAATGGTGATATTGCAGACGCTTAGTTTTGCAGGTAAGCAGCAGTTTAACATGCATAGATTGTTAAGAGCAATAGACACCAATCATTTGCTGAGCATGTTGCCAAAAGAAGAGCAATCACAGGGCGGAGAAGTGCTGATGCAAAAAGATGTTTTGCTGAATGCGTTTCGCGATTATCCTCAGATTGTTTTCAATACTCAGCGCATACTTAACGGATCGCATATTCATTTTGAGTATGGCAAACTGGCCAATAAAAATCTGAAACATTACACAGGTTCAGCAGAGGGAGATGTAGCTTTGTTGAGGCAATCGTGTTACGACAATTTACACTACCGTTATCAGCATCCCAGCGAGCAGGTTTTGAATCGGATTGAGAAAGAGCTGGAAGTGATTACCCAGTTAAATTTTGCTTCGTATTTTCTGATTAACTGGGACATTGTAAATTATGCCAGGCATAAGAATTACTACTATGTAGGAAGAGGTAGCGGAGCGAATAGTATACTCGCATATCTGTTAAGGATTACCGATGTTGACCCGATAGAACTGGATTTGTATTTCGAGCGTTTTATTAATTTATACCGCAACAACGCGCCCGATTTTGACATGGATTTTTCGTGGTTAGACAGAGATGATATTACGCGGTATATTTTTGAGCGGTTCGGACTAGAGCGCACTGCCTTACTCGGAGCATACAATACCTTTCAGCATGATGCCGTGAGACGCGAACTGGGGAAAGTATTTGGTTTACCTCCGGGAGACATAGACCGCTTGCAGAAAGGCGATACACAGGCCAGCGCCGACGAGATGGGGCAGCTGGTGATAAAGTATGCCAGATTGATACAAGGTTTTCCGAGTCATTTAAGCATACACTCCAGTGGTATTATTATTTCTGAAGCGCCGATTTTATCGTATTCAGCGACCAATATGCCTCCTAAAGGATTTCCGACCACACAATACAGTATGCTGGAAGCGGAGGATATAGGTTTATATAAATTCGATATTCTGAGTCAGCGCGGCTTAGGAAAAATTAAGGATTCTATCAGTATCATCAGAGAGAATAGAGGAGTGGAAATCGACATTCATGATATACCGAAATTTAAAAAAGATGAGGCTATTAAAGAGTTGCTGAAAGCAGGAAAAACTATTGGTTGTTTTTATGTCGAATCGCCAGCCATGCGCATGCTATTATCCAAGTTAAGAGCAGATGATTATCTGAGGCTGGTTGCAGCAAGTTCCATCATTCGTCCGGGCGTTGCCAAGAGTGGTATGATGAGAGAATACATCATCCGGTACAGGCATCCGGAACTGAGAGAAAAAGCCAGGAAAGAATTGCCCAATTTGTATGATTTGCTGGAAGAAACATATGGGGTGATGGTGTATCAGGAAGATGTGATAAAAGTAGCGCATTATTTTGCGGGACTGAGTTTAGCGGAGTCCGATTATCTCAGAAGAGGCATGTCGTGGAAGTTTAAGCAGAGGAATGAATTTGACAAGGTTCAGCAAAATTTTTTTAATAATTGCCGCAAGAAAGGATACGCCGAAAAAGTGATCAATGATATCTGGTTGCAGATAGAGAGTTTTGCCAATTACGCCTTTTCAAAAGGACATTCTGCCAGTTATGCTGTAGAGAGTTATCAGGCATTGTATCTGAAAGCCTATTATCCGAGAGAGTATATGGTGGCCACTTTAAATAATGGAGGAGGATTTTACCGCAAGGAATTGTACATCCACGAAGCCAGGATGCATGGCGCCATCATTCACCGGCCATGCGTTAATAACAGCAGTGCTTTGTGTGTGATAAAGGGAGAAGAAGTTTGGCTGGGACTAGCCATGGTAGCGGGATTAGAGGAGAATGTAATTCTGCAGATTTTAAATGAGAGAGAAGATAATGGCTGGTTTAAAAGTTTGAATGATTTTGTAAACAGAATTCAACCCGGACTAGAGCAGATGCGGATATTGATTAGGATTGGAGCCTTTGCTTTTACTGGTAAAGACAAAAAGAAACTGTTATGGGAAGTGCATGCCATGTTAAATGCAGCGCCCAAAAAAGAACAGGTAAAGGAATTGTTTGGCAGAGAAGTAAGACCCTGGCGTTTACCCGACTTAGTGAATTCGGATCTGGATGATGCCTATGATGATTTAGAGTTACTTGGTTTTACGATGTGTTCGCCATTTGAATTGTTAAAAGAGTCGTTGCCAGAGATGGTAAGAGCGATAGATTTAGGGAAGCACAAAAATAAAATAATAGAGACAGCTGGGTATATGATATCTGTTAAATATGTCAGAACCGTTAAAGGCGAGCGCATGTATTTCGGCACCTTTATAGACAGAGACGGTTTATGGCTGGACACCGTGCATTTTCCACCCTCTGCCAAAGCCTATCCGTTCAGCGGTCCGGGCACCTATTACATCAAAGGCAAGGTTGTAGAGGAGTATGATTTTCTGAGTATCGAAGTTATAGAGTTAAAGCGACTGGCGATGCAGAGCTGGGAGTAGGTTTTTACAACCTGGAAGGTTGCAAACCTTCCAGGTTGTTTTCGTAAGCGTTTTAAGAATTTTGGAAAAAGTTGAGGATTGACGGGGGAGAAGCCGTTTGGGAAAAACGACAACCTTCCAGTTTGACAACCTGGAAGCTTGTCGTTTTTTTACTTTTTGAACCTCTCAAAAATCGCTCTGTCCAGCATTTCGCGGTCATCAGGATGTGCTATGTCGCGCAGAGCACAAGCGCGCTGCGATAAATTCATGCCAAATAAATCGGCTACCCCATATTCGGTGACAACATAATGTATGTGCGCACGTGTAGTAACAACGCCAGCGCCAGTTTTGAGCGTCGGAACTATTTTTGACAGTCCTTTGCCGGTTCTGGTTTCTATCGCGATGATGGGTTTGCCACCTGGAGATAAGGAGGCGCCCCTCATGAAGTCGATCTGACCACCAACGCCAGAAAACTGATACGTGCCAATGGAGTCGGAGCACACCTGACCAGTGATATCGATTTCTATTGCAGAGTTGATAGATATGGCTTTCGGGTTTTCGCGAATTACTTTCGTGTCGTTGACATAGTCGATGTCTAAAAATCCAACCATGGCATTGTCGTCTACGAAATCGTATAACTTGCGCGTGCCCACTACGAAACTGGTGATGATTTTGCCGCGGTGTTTTTTCTTGTAGGTATTGGTAATGATCCCTTTTTCAACCAGAGGAAGTAAACCATCTGAAAACATTTCAGTATGTATACCAAGGTCTTTGTGGTTGCCCAGACAAGCCAGGACAGCGTCTGGAATATGGCCAATGCCCATTTGTAAGGTAGAACGATCGTCGATTAATTCGGCAATATATCTCCCGATAGACATAGCCTCGTCGGTGATTTTGTGGGTATAAGAGACTTCCGTTAATTCGTCAACTACATTGACCAATGTATCGAACGTACTGATGTGTAAGATGCCATCGCCATGGGTGCGAGGCATGCGTGTGTTGACCTGAGCAATGATGTGTTTGGCGTTGCGGAGTGCAGCCCTCACGATGTCTACAGAAGTTCCTAAAGAGCAGTAGCCGTGTTTGTCTGGAGGCGAAACATTGATCAGGGCAACATCAATCGGAAGGATATTGCGGTCGAATAAGCTTGGGATTTCGCTTAAGAATGTCGGGATATAATCGCCAGCTTCTGTATTAACAATGTCTCTGACATTGGAAGAAACGAACAAAGAATTCAGAAAGAAATGTTCGCCGAAGTCTGGCTTAGAAAATATCTCACCTCCATAGGTGCTCAGACTGGTTATTTCTACATTATTTAAATCGCTTCGACGGTCGTACAAGGCATGTAACAAAGTTAGCGGAGTGGCTGCACTGCCCTGAACAAACAGTCGCATACCGCTTTTGATGTAAGCAACAGCTTCTGCTGCGCTTTTATAGGAAGGTGTTTTCATTTTAAAATATTGTGTATTTCGGTGGGCAAAAGTATTGATTTATAAAGGTTCTAAAAATGATGGGCATCACAAAAAAA
>JBJTNS010000135.1:0-6045 GCA_046074245.1 Chitinophagaceae bacterium
CAGAATATAGAAGAAGATTGCCTTTTTCGTCGGAGATACTGCTGCAACCTTCCCAAGTATTTATTTTCCCATCATTTAAAATAGCTACTCCAGTATCAGTAAATTTAAGGCCTGCATTTTTGCCAAAATACCAATTGGCAGTCCTGCCTATTTGTGCATTTGCATTAACACAAATTAAAGCAAATAGAATACATAGCCATAGTTTTTTTAGCACATAACAAATTTAGATTTTTTTTCATTTTTAAGCAATTGGTATTTAAAAATAAATATGGTTTATGGAAAAATTAACTACCGTTTCAGCAACCCATAACACACCGAATCCAGATACTTCCCTTCAAATAAAAAGTTCTCTTTAAAATGGCCTTCTTTTTCGAAGCCGAAATGTAATAAGATGTTTTCGGAGGCCGTATTGCCTGGATCTATTATGGCTTCGATGCTGTGTAAGTCCATGGTCTTAAAACCGTAATTGATCACCGCCGCTACTGCTTCTTTCATATAACCTTTGCCCTGCTCCCTGCTATGTAACATATAGCCGAGCTCAGCTCGATTGTGCTCGGTCTTTATCCTTACATACCCAACCGTACCAATCAACTCGTCGCTGTCCTTTAATGTCATCACCCAGTTTAAACTCTCCTTATTCTGATGCGATAACTTCATCTGCCTGATTAATTTCAATGCATCTCTATAGTCCTCACAGAGTGGACGAGGTATGAACTTCATCATCTCCGGGTCTGAACGCAATACATACACCATCTCATAATCTTCTTCACAGACCTCTCTTAACCGTAATCGCTCTGTTTCTATAACCGGAAATTTATCGTTTGGAAATATCATAAAGCCTTGCTCATTTTTAAAACAGGATGCTGCTCCTGATTGTGCTCCAAAGAAAATTTTTCGTAGTCGGTGTAAGTATAACCACAGCTTTCATAACACTTTCGGGCTCTTGCATTATTCTCCAGTACAAACAAACTGATATGGTCTGCATCACATAAGGTCTCAAGCTCTGAAACCAATTTTTTACCGTGACCTTGACCTCGGTACATTGGTGCTATCAATAGCCGACTTAATCGTGGCGAATTGTCTTCCTGTGTTATCAGCTCTCCAAATCCTATTAAACTACCAGATACTTCATACAAGTACATATACCGATTCGGGTATTTTGCCATATACTGACTCAGCATTTCCTCACTCAGCGGATATTGCCAGGTTGTACCCGAAAACTGAAATAATTCGTCTTGTGAACCTGCCCACTGATTCAGTAATTCTGTGTCTTGTATGCTAAAAGCTCGTAACATATCACTCAATTAACTCCAATAGCTTTGTATATGCTGTCTTGTATCTTAGTTCTGTAATTGCCGTTGATCAGTTCTTTGTTTTCTTCGTCAGGACAGATGCGGTTGCTTAAGAAAACAAATACCAGATCGTATTGCGGATCCACCCAAACACAGGTGCCGGTAAAGCCGGTATGACCAAACATGAGTTTGCTGCCCATGGTACTGGCCGGACTGGTTTTACCGCTGAAGTCGGGTTTGTCGAAGCCCAGTCCGCGTCTCGAATCACTGCGCTGATAGGCGGTAAATTTTTGAATGGTCTCGGATTTTAAATATTGAGTGCCTTCGTAAATACCACCATCGTTTAACATTTGCATAAGCTTGCCAAGATCCCCAATGCTTGAGAAAATTCCAGCATGCCCGCTGACGCCCCCCAGCATGGCCGCTGCCGGATCGTGCACATAACCGCATAACTCCTGCTTTCTGAATAAGCGGTCTTCCTGTGTCGGTGCAATATTGTCTGTATTGCCTCGCTTCCATGGATTGAATCCAATGGATTTTAATCCCATTGGTTCGTAAAAAGTCTGACTAACATACACATCCAAGGGCAGACCACTGACTTGTTCTACAACCAGTTGCATTAAAATCATACTTAAGTCGCTGTAGCGGTATGTTTTGCTCTCTAATGGCGAGTCGAAAATACGTTTATATATGGTGTCCTTGTTGGCCCTTAACATAAATAATTTGTCGGCCACTTTAATGCAAAATGCTGAATCGTTTTTAGCACAATATATACTGTCAATATAGGGCAGGGTCTCTTTATAAAATGGTATCCATGCGGTTAAACCTGCTCGGTGCTGTAAAATATCTTTGATGATTAAATGCTCTTTATTGCTGCCTTTGGCTCTGTCGCAATATGTGCCAAGGGGTTTTTCAATGTCCAGTTTACCTTCTTCGTAAAGTTTCATTACTGCCAGGGTAGTGGCCGCAATTTTAGTGATGGATGCAATATCGTAGACAGTACTGTCATTAACTTTCTTTTTCTTGTCGTAGTTCAGATAGCCATAAGATTTGTTGAAAATCTCGTTGCCGTCTTTTAAAACCAGCACTCTGCAACCTGGTGCACCTTTCTTTTCGATTAACTGACTCACTATATGATCAATATTGTGTAAGTCGTGCTGCTTCACCGTTGCACCTAATCCTATTGAATCTGTATGCAGTCTCAGACTCACTGGTAATTTACCTTTACTTTTAATTTTACCGTGTAATACATCAAAAGCAGCATTCTGAAAATACTCATTGTCTTCGTATGCTGCAATAACTGTTACAGGCTGTACAAATCTATTTAAGATATATGGATTGCAAAAACCGACAACAACAGTAGGTTTTATTTTTGACATAGCGCTCACCATTCTGAAATCTGCTCCGGTATATCCTCCGTTACTTTGTGCCCACACTTTTGGCTGATGAAAACTAATTACCACTTTGTCGTAACCCTTCGCCAGATTTTGCAAGTTTGTTATTTTACTGTTGTCCGGACTTTTAGCAATCTGTCTGTAGGCCGCACCATGCTCCTGCATGCAACGCATTTTCCATTGAGTGTGATCGTTAGCACCTAATGCCAGATATAGCACTTTTTCTTTGTGTTTTATTGGTAAACTAAGTTGACCGTTTTTAACGGTGCTGACAGTTTCATTGGCAATGTTTTGTAAAAGAGTTTTATTTTCTGAGCCAGCCAAATCTTCCAGAAGATTCTGAGATGATAAGGGTTCGTAATGGTCTAGTCCGGCAAACTGCTTCCATTTTAAAATCTTTAAAACTCTACGGTCTATTTCTGCTTCAGTTAATGTGCCGTTTAAAACAGACGCTTTAATTAAGTCGAATGCCACCGGAACATTCTCGCTGAACAAAAGAACATCATTTCCTGCTTTGATGGCTTCCAAATCGGCATACCCCGGCTGGTAATAACTGGCAACACCTTTCATGTTCATGGCATCTGTAAATATCAGGCCTTCAAATTTTAAGTGTTGTCTTAATACAGTATCGATAATGGTCTTAGACAGTGAAGCAGAACGGTTGCTTCTACTATCCAGTTTTGGAAAGTGAATATGAGCAACCATTACTGAAGGTACACCAGTTTCTATGAGTTTTTTGAAAGGGTAGAGTTCCAGAGAATCTAACTCTGTCAGTGTTTTGTCGACAACAGGTAAACCTATATGCGAATCGGTATTAACATCGCCATGTCCCGGAAAATGCTTGGCACACGATAAAACATTCTGACTCATTAAGCCGTTGCTGTAGGCTATGCTCTTACGGGCAACATTGTATTTGTTATCACCAAATGCTCTGAAACCAATAATGGGATTGTCCATGTTGACATTGATATCAGCATCAGGTGCAAAATTGATGTGAATGCCTAAACGCTTGCACTGTTTGCCAATGGCTGCTCCAACTTCATACACCAGAGAATCATTTTGTAAAGCGCCAAGTGTTAAAGCATAAGGGAAACGCTGGGTGTTCTGTAAGCGCATCGCCAGTCCCCATTCACCATCTATTCCAAGCATCAGAGGTGTGTTAGCAAGCGACTGATAATAATTGGTGAGCCATAACTGCTTTACCGGATCATTCTGAAAAAAGATTAAACCGCCAATATGGTAGTTGATAATCAGATTTTCTATCTCAGAAACATGCTTTTCGTCTTTATTGGTGTATGCTGCAACCATGAACAACTGACCGATTTTCTGATCCAGTGTCATTTGCTTCAATCGGTGCTCATACCAGAATTCTGCGTCCTGAGCCAGCGACGACAGACACAACAGCAATGCAAAAGCTGTTGTAAATAGTTTTTTATTAGTAGTTATTAAAAAATTATCTTTCAAAATTGGCTTTTCTTTTATTTAAGAAAGCATCAGTACCTTCTTTAAAATCTTTAGTTCCAAAAGCTTTGCCAAACTCTGCAATTTCAGTTTTGAATCCGTCTTTGCCTTCTTCAAAATGGGCATTGATACAAGCGATAACTGTGGCAACTGCTTGAGGTGATTTAGTAGATATTTTATTTAATATCTCAGTGCATCTTGGCAATAAGTCTTCCAATGGTACAACATCGTTTACCAATCCGTATTCCATGGCTTCGTTAGCGCCAATTGCATCCGCAGTCAGCAATAACTCTGTGGCCTTGCTTTTGCCTATTAACTGAATCAGTCTTTGTGTGCCACCGTATCCCGGAGGAACGCCCAGATTAACTTCGGGCTGACCGAACTTAGCATTCTCTGAGGCAATTCTTAAATGACAAGCCATGGCCAGCTCGCATCCGCCACCCAATGCGAAACCATTAACAGCCGCAATAACTGGCTTGCCAGATTGTTCGATTGTGTCCATTGTACTATGTCCGTCTGCAGACATCTTAGTGGCTTGTTCTACATTAAAGTTTACAAACTCTGAAATATCTGCACCTGCCGCGAAAGCTTTTGCGCCTGCACCGGTGATAATAATACCCTGCACCTCACGGTCGGCATTTGCTGCAATTACAGCTTCTTTTATTTCTCTTAAGGTGTCAATGTTTAAAGCATTCAATTTACTCTCACGATTAATGGTAAGTGTTAGGATGCCAGCTTCCTGATGGCTTAATATGTTCTGATACATAATGCAAAATTAAACGAATTTCACTATAATTGTAGATGTATTGATGAACATATTTAAACCTTCTGTCCTGTTTATTTTATTCGCTGTATTGATTCAAGAAATCCATGCCGATATTCCTAAAGACCTTGTTAAAAAAATTCTGAAAGCTACTGCAGCTTTAGAAACCTATTCAGTATCCTATAAACGTCAGTTTAAATATCCGAATGAAACGGATACTGTGAGTGAACTTTATCACTCTTCCATCAGTCGCACCGATGTGGATATGTATGTCGGCTGGCATACCATCGCGTATTCCCGCTCTAATACTCCCAGAAGCGTCGCCGCTGCCAATAATCAGGAAATAGCCCGATTAAATTATAAGGAGAATCTATACTACGCACAATCTTATAAAGATAATCCAACTAAATTTATCAGCAATCTAAACACTTACCTCTATCAGCCTTTTCTTTATTCTAAAACAGAACTGGATGAGTTTTATGTATCTGCCGAAACTTCAGAATCATACATACTCACAAAATCTGATACCACTAAAGATCAGAAACAACGTGTTACCCTGATCACTAAAACCAACCTTACAATTGCTAAGAAATCCTTCCTGCCAGTCAAAGAATCTGTCGTCTCGGTTCGAAATGGCAGAACTCAGTTTGCTGCATACGAACTGCAGGATGTAAAGATATTGCCTAATACTAATTACACCCGAATTCTATCCCAGGCAGATTCTTTTCTCTTAGTTATCAAACTAGCACCTAATGGCGATTCACTTAAAGCCAGTCGCAAAGACCTTTATAAAAAACTTAAAATTGGTGATACCATGACGGCTTTTGCAGGAAAAGGTATGGATGGTGCTGATCTGACAATAAATGCTTCGAAAGATTCTATTCTGATTTTCGATTTTTTCTATACTACCTGCGCACCTTGTATTGCTGCTATCCCCGAATTAAACAAAGTACACGAACAATATAAAAATTCTGGTATCTCGGTGATAGGTATCAATCCTTTTAATACTGATTGGGATCATCTTCCAAATTTCATCAATGACCATTCTGTTGCTTATCAAGTTATTAAGACAGAAAAACAGGTCGTCTACGATTATGGTGTTACTGGTTACCCTCGTTTAATTGTCATTAAAAAT
>JBJTNS010000136.1:0-2561 GCA_046074245.1 Chitinophagaceae bacterium
ATTTACCGTTGAAGTATGGACGGGTAGCAGTACCTTTAACAGCAGAACATACAAGGATATTGTTTTCTAATACACCTAAGTCTGATGTGTAGTTAGCTAAAGTACCATCTAGGTTTAATCCGATTGGGAAACCAGCGATAACTGAGTTGAAGATTGATAATTCGCAGTTTCTTCTCAGGTGCATTGCATGCTGATAGTTACCACTGAAAGAAGCTTTAGCTGAGTCGTAAACCGGACCTAAGATAGTTACGTTAGAGAATACTGCTGCAGTTTTTGGAGTTGCAGTTGTGCCAGAAGCGTCGTTATCTACTTCGAAACCGTTAGAACCAGACTGGTCGGCGTTGAATGGATCGCGGATAGCAAGAGCGTATTGTACTTTACCACTGAAACCGAAATCGCAATCGAAATCATCATCCCATGCAGCGTAAGAGATTAAGTGCTTGCAGTTAACTGTACCACCAAACCATTCGAAGTTGTCATCACCACCATAAGTAGCCTGCACGTAATCGATAGTTGTACCGTTACCTACAGCACCCATAGTTAATGAGTTAGTTTCGTTATTTGGAGTTAAAGCAATACCAGCATACTCGATTCTTACATATCTTAAGATACCAGAATTATCGTTGTCGTTAGCAGAGCTGTTGAATGTACCATAGTTAGCAGCTGGAGAGATACCCTCGATCGCTGGGTTGTTCTGGTTGCAATTGGCTTTACCTAAAATTAATAATCCACCCCAGTCGCCTTGCTCTCTGGCACCGATTTCCTGGTTGCTGGTGAAGATAATTGGATGAGTTGGAGTTCCATCAGCAATGATCATTGCACCTGGCTTGATTACTAATGTTCCTTTAGTGCTTTTCTGACCGAATAGTTTTGTTCCGGCAGGGATAATTAAAGTGTCACCGGCATCAACAGTTACAGTACCGCTGATGGTGTACCTTTTAGAAGAGTCTAGTGTCATTGAACCTAAAATACCTTTTAAAGTTACTTCTTTTACTACCACTGGAGGGTCAACTTTTGGAGGATCTACTGGTGGTACTTCTTTACAAGATGAAAAGGTCAGGGCCACTGCTAAAGCAGTTAATAAGCCTGTTTTGAAAATGTTAGTTGTCATTTTATTTACAATTAATTTATGATGCAAAATTGTAGGTGCTACATTAAGTTCATATTAATTGTCCTTTAATTAAAAATTATAGTTTGAAGTTTAGTGTTAAGGAATTAAATAAAAGATCGGATAGCAATCTCTCAGACGCTTTGCTAATAGGCGTATTCCATCGGATTCTCTTCTCCCATCTTCTTGATTTTGTATATCAGGGTTAGCATAAAATACTGCTGTAAACGGTTGCTGCGGTTAATAACTACAAAGTTATCGCTGGCATAACGACTGATGGCTGTATTCTGTTTCAGAATATCGTATGCAGATAATTTTATAAAGTATCTACTCTTTTTGCCTAATGGTTGCTGAATAAAGGCCGACCAAACAGGAATGATCTTTCCAATATTAGGAACATTTCTCTGGTCGCTGATATCTAATGTTGAATTAATTTCAGTGCCGAACTTTAATACAGTTCTTACGGAAGCATTATATCCAAAAACATTTTGCTGGTAATTAACACTGCTGTTGATGGAGTTTTTAAAATCTGTATTGCTCCAGTTGAATCCGAAATAGAATTCTAAGCTGTCAGATTTTGTGAAGCTGATGCCCGGACGAAGATTAAAACTGTTAGAAGTTCCAAATGAACTGATATTGTCTATGAGTAATGGGTTTTTATTATGACTGCCACTAATAGAGAAATCGAAGTTCATGATTTTCCATAACTTTTTCTGAAAGCTGAACCATCCGCTTAAATTCCTTAAACCTTTAGCATTTACAGGAGTGCTGATAATGATACCGTTTTCTGTTTGTTGTTTCGACCAGATTTTAGCATTGTCAGACATGCTACCGTCAATACTGGTATAGACATATTTAAAGAACTTCGATTTGTAGATATTGCCATATACCCTGAAACTTAAATTATCCTGTGGACTTAAATCAGAGTTGCCTTTCAGACGGTTATAGTTGTTATAGATGTTCAATACCGGCTGAAGTTCGTTCAGGGTAGGAAAGCTGGTTGATTTTGAAACATTCGCATATAAGTAGCCTTTGCCCTGAGGATAATAACTCAAACTGGCGTATGGCAGGAATTTGCTGTATGGTCGGTTCAGTGGGATGTTTTTAGTGATGTTGTTGTTGTATAAATCGAACTGCATGAAGGTGGCTCCCGCTGTTGCGTATAAATATTTACGATCGAAACTGATATACGGTTTAATGGTGTACTGAACCAGTCTGTTGTCGAATTCAAGACTCAGTGAATCAACTTTGTTGCTGTAAGTTTGTTCGAAGATATTCTGGTATTGATTCCCGGCAGTAGTGCTGAGTTGGGATGAATTATTGTTTTCCTGCCAGCGGTCCATAGAGATATTCAGGAACAATGATTTCTTGTAAAGAGGCATTACACCAAACAGTTTTAATAACGACTGCTGACTGTTATTGGTAATGGTGTTTCTGTTGTTGAAGGTGTCTG
>JBJTNS010000137.1:0-22376 GCA_046074245.1 Chitinophagaceae bacterium
AATTAATAAAAAAAGCAGGTGCGGAAGCAGTTTTAGGCAATTTTATAGCTGAGCTGGAATTTCTTGGTGGACGACAAAAAATAGAAGAGACTGGTATTGAGGTTTTAAGCCTTGTGAAATACTAGAAAATCTTTTTTTTTGATTTTTTTAAGTAAAAAACTATTCATTTGTGAAGGTAATCTAATAATTACAAAGAAAATCAAACATTTTATATATCTACCATGGTCTTTCTTGTTATTTGTGTTTTATATAACATAAAGGATAGTTTTATTTTTGCTAGATTGATTCAAAATATTTATTTCAAGAGAGTTTATTGGTCTTTCGAAAACAATCTTTTAAAAAGGCAATTAGTTGCATAAATTCAAGTTAATTTTGTCTATAAACAAGTCAGATTTGTAGGTTTATCTTATCCTTCAAATATTTATTGTTACTGTAAATGAAATATTCTCCACTGAAGATTTATGCTATTGCAGCAAATAATTTTTACATCTACAAGTCTTATATTATAAGTTTATTTAAGCCTCGTAAGAAAAGAAACATCTTATACAGTGAAAAGGAATGGTGGGACAAGTTATTACAGAGGGGACCGTTTGCCAGACATTTTAATGTTTCTTTTTCTGAATTTGAAAACCGCAGTTTAAGTGATTTCGATATGGTAGTTCCATTAACCATTCCAGATCTTGAAATTTGTATGGAGAGGCGCACAGAAATAACTCAGAATAATATTCCTTTCCCTTGCCATGAGAGTTTTATGATTTGTCACGATAAGCGCTTGTTCAACGATTTTATGTTGTCTCATAATTTCTCGGAATATGTTCCGGGTGAATTAGTAGCTGAACAGTTTCCATTCATGCTGAAAAAAATTACAGATGAAGGAGGTGAGAATACCTTTATCATCAAAAACATCAGAGATATGGAACTATACAAAGAACAATATGATAGTCTGGATTACTTTACGCAAAACATTATTCCTGGAAAGAAAGAGTATGCTACACATGTAATTGTAAAAAACGGAAAAATTGTGAACGCCCTTAATATCGTATACCTATTCAAAAAAGATTGCTATGTAAAAGGTAAGGATAATTATATCTGCAGAATGGTATGTGAAAGTAAGCATCTGAATATATTTGAAAAAATCCTCAGCGAAATGCATTACGAAGGCTTGTGTTGTATCAATTACAAAGAACAAAACGGCATTCCAAAAATTTTCGAAATAAACCCACGATTTGGCGGAAGTTTGTGTGAATTTTTCTATCCATTTATCAGAAAAGTATCATAGTTGGACTTCATTGGTACGATTTGACTCCTTGATAGATATTTCTTAATCTTGCAGGGTGAAACTTGCAAAAGCAGATATAGCCGATGTTTATTCGTTGCAGGAGCTATCTATAAAAACTTTTATGGAGGCATTTGCTGAAGATAATTCTGACAAGGATATGCAAGTATATATCCGGCAAAGTTTTGCATCAAAGAAATTGGCATCAGAACTCAATAATCCCGACTCAGAGTTTTATATATATCGTTCTGATGTTTTGCCTGTAGCTTATTTAAAAGTTAATTTCGGACTGGCACAAAGCGAGTCTATGGGGGATGAGGCCCTTGAGCTGGAGCGTATCTATGTCCTTCAAACTTATAAGGGCAAAGGCGTCGGTCAATTCTTACTGGACAAAGCCATAGAAATAGGCAGAAGTAAGAAAGCTAAATTTATCTGGTTAGGGGTGTGGGAGCACAACCATCAGGCTTTGGCTTTTTATAGAAAGAATGGCTTTGAGGTGTTCGGTCAGCATGTCTTTCAGTTTGGCAACGATCCTCAGACTGATTTGATGATGCGATTATCTCTTTAATATAATTTTTCTAACAGACTTTTCATCATGTGCTTCAATACTTACAAAATAAACAGAGCCAGGGTGTCCGGAACTAATACGACTATTGAAAATGTTCTCACCTGAATTAGTCTCTGTTAAAATCGACTTTTCTATTAATTTTCCTTCATTATCGTAGATACATATTGTGATATCTGATTTTACCTTTAAATAAAATTTTATTTTAAACTCGCCTTCACTTGGATTTGGTAAGACTTCCATTTTTAGTGAGTTATTGCTTTCGGAGTTAATCTGGTGAATTGAGCTGGATTTGTCTTTATGCAAGTACACTTTAAATATTTTATTACTGGCTGAACTTTGTGTACCTGTATTGGTGAAAAAAATATTTGGGGCAGAACTGCTAATGCCGCCGAAAATGTATCCAATCAGAGTACTGTCATCTTCCAGACTATCAAGTTTAATCACATCATTGTGGTATTTTGGAACTGAACTGACAGGTATAAACTCCGACCCTGATCCAAGTAATGCAGGCATTTCAACTGGCATTTTAAATTCTGACATTTTCCCTTCAGAATTTCTGGTAACCCGGGCTATGGTTTTTACGAATGGAACATTGTTGTCTTGTACCAGGATTCCTGCACTGTCAAAATACTGAGCAATTCCGCCAAAAAATAAGGTATGCATAGCATTTTTATTAGCTGAGTAGAGAGGAACAACCGCACAATGGTAATGGTTATAGTATTGTTGAAATCCAGAATCAAGGGCAAAGTGATTACTATCTATTGTAACACTGTTTAAAAATGGAAGGTTAATGTTTTTCTGAAATACTCCCGAAAATGCTGTTATTCCTTCGCTGCCATCAGGTAATATCTGAGATACTGCATTGTAATCGCGCCTGTGTAACAGTTCTGAATCAGTCCATTTACTAAGATAATTGATAGTGATATTGGTATCGTTATCTATTAATGTAAATTTTTGAATGGCATCAGTATAAACTTGTGTATAGGTTGGATTTCCCATGGGATTATAATTGCCATCAAATTGATTGCCACCTACCAGGTAGTAGACATGTCCTATTTTTTCTAAATGCCCGCCAGTTACCGCAAGTTTTGAGTCTGTTATTTGTCTGAAGAAACTTGTAATGTCAGATTGCGCTATTATTGCATTAATTAAGCCCGGGACATTCACCGCAGTTAAGTTTCCAAAAGTTTTTCTCGATGCTGTAGCTCCATTATAGCCATAACCTCCAATCAGGTAAAGATAACTTCCATCCTGATGAAATTCCATATTGGTTGAGCTGAGTTGTTCTTGAATTGATACTGGTAAACTGCTGACAGACGAAGACCACTGTTGTTGCGAAACAGGATCAACTACTATAATTTTGTTATTGTTGCCAGCGACATCAAAAGAGGCAAATGGTTGTCTTCTGTGTAAACCATCCAATCTTCCACCAACTATCAGCCATTTGTCATTATACTGCCCCCAGGCATAAGATTGTAGTCCTCCAAGTCCGTTTATTGTCATAGGTTCCAGGGATATATTAAAAGGAGAGTTCTGGGCCATAATTACCTGGCTGATAAACAGCAATAGAATAGTGCTTATTTGCTTCATAGTTTCGAAAATATATTTCAGTTAGTAAAATTATTGTGACTTATATTACACAAGAAGTTTAAACTGACCGATATTTGTAAAATAGATGTTATTCTTTTCCATTCTTATAATTGTTGTCCTTATTATTTTGGTTCTGAGTATTTACTCGGGATTAGCATTTATTGTAACCCGGAAAGTAGAGTATTGGTATCTTTTTTTGAAAGTAGTTTGTTCTACTTTTATGCTGATAGGATTACTTTTATTAGTCAGATGGTTGAATAGTGATGTTAAATTAAGCCGAAGTGATTTTTATGGGGATTATGTTATTGATCGCGACTATTTTCCCGGACCAGATGCTCAATGGCAATACGAACACTATAAATTTACTATCAGGCAAGATGATTCACTTTTTTTCTATGTGATGTCAGGTGATTCAGTTAAGTCTGTATTCAAAGGTAAAATGAATGTCAGTAACGCATATGCTTCTGCACGCATAACATTCGATATGCAGGAACCCATACACCATGTTTTTACAGAACAGCCACTGATTGTAAGGAATCGCTGGGACTTCAATATTGTGCTCTACTCGCCTTTCTATAACCATATGTATTTCGAAAAGGATTAGTAATATCCTTAAAAATTATATTAATTTCATTTTATATAGTTTTTATCAATGATGGATTGATATTATAGATATTTCTCTGGTTATTAAGTTTCTACTTTTGTACCATAAAATAATTTATAGCTTATGAAACAGTTAATACTTACTCTTGGCTTGTTTGTTACAGTAACAGGCAGAGCACAGTCGGTGAAAGAGGATCTTTCAAAATGTCCTTTTCACAATGGTTCTATGCAGGTGGAGGATGTTCAGTCAAGTACAGGGGCACCTAAGGTAGAAGAAATTCCCGGGCAGAGTTTGGGAACCAGCAATAAAGACTGGTGGCCCAATCAGTTAAATCTGAATTTGCTCAGACAAAATTCTAATTTATCCAACCCAATGGATCCGAATTTTAACTATGCCAAGGCATTTCAGAGTTTAGATTATTTTGCCCTTAAGGCGGATATCAAGGCGGTGCTGACCAAGTCGCAGGACTGGTGGCCAGCTGATTTCGGGAACTACGGTCCTTTGTTTATCCGTATGGCATGGCACAGTGCTGGAACATACCGCACTGGTGATGGAAGAGGTGGTGCTACTGCTGGTCAGCAACGTTTTGCGCCATTGAACAGCTGGCCTGACAACGGCAATCTGGATAAAGCGCGTCGTTTGTTATGGCCAATCAAACAAAAGTATGGAAATAAAATTTCATGGGCAGATTTAATGGTTCTGGCAGGCAATGTATCTCTGGAGTCTATGGGTTTTAAAACCTTTGGTTTTGCTGGTGGTCGTGCCGATGTATGGGAACCAGAACTGGATGTATACTGGGGTAAAGAGAAAAAATGGTTAGAGGATAAGCGTTATTCTGGCGACAGACAATTAGAAAATCCACTAGCAGCTGTACAAATGGGATTGATTTATGTGAATCCTGAAGGTCCGAACGGCAATCCTGATCCGGTATTAGCCGCTAAAGATATCAGAGAAACTTTTGGCAGAATGGGTATGAACGACGAAGAGACAGTGGCATTAATAGCGGGTGGACATACATTGGGTAAAACTCACGGTGCTGGTCCGGCTTCACATGTCGGTCATGAGCCTGAAGCAGCCTCAATTGAAGAACAGGGGTTTGGATGGAAAAGCTCGTACAAAAGTGGTAAGGGTGCAGATGCTATCACTTCAGGTTTAGAAGTTACATGGACAAGTACACCTGTGGAATGGAGTCACACTTTCTTCAGAAATTTATTCAAATATGAATGGGAGTTAACAAAGAGTCCTGCAGGTGCCCACCAATGGGTTGCGAAAGATGCAGGAGATGTTATTCCTGACGCATTTGACAGCACAAAGTTTCACAAACCAATGATGCTTACAACAGATCTATCATTAAGATTTGATACCGCCTACGAAAAGATATCAAGAAAATTTATGAATGATCCTAAGGCATTCGACGAAGCTTTCGCTCGTGCTTGGTTTAAACTGACGCACAGAGATATGGGTCCTAGTAGCTTGTATTTAGGTCCTGAGGTGCCAAAAGAAGCCCTAAACTGGCAAGATCCTATACCTGCAGTGAATCATGTTTTAATAGATGCAAAAGATATTGCTGTTTTAAAAGCTCAGATTCTGGCTTCAGGATTGAAAGTAAGCGATCTGGTATATACAGCCTGGTCTTCATCCTCAACATTCAGAGGATCTGACAGAAGAGGCGGTGCCAATGGTGCAAGAATCAACTTGATGCCTATGAAGGGCTGGGCTGTTAACGAGCCTGGTCAGTTAGATAGTGTTCTGAAAGTACTAAGTAAAATCCAGAACGACTTCAATGCAAAGTCAAAGACCAAGAAAGTGTCTTTAGCCGATATGATTGTATTAGGAGGAAGTGCTGCAGTAGAGAAAGCTGCCAAAGATGCAGGTACTGTTATTCAGGTTCCGTTTACACCTGGCAGAATGGATGCTACTCAGGAACAGACCGACATAAAAAATATGGCTGTCTTAGAGCCAATGGCAGATGGGTTCCGTAATTATAGTAAATCTTATTACACGGTTTCTGCTGAAGAATTGCTGGTTGACAAAGCACAACTCTTAACATTAACTGCACCTGAAATGATAGTTCTTGTAGGTGGTATGCGTGTTTTAGACGCCAATTACAAAGGCAGTAAAATGGGAGTTTTTACCAATCGTCCCGGTGTATTGAGCAACGATTTCTTCGTCAATCTTTTAGATATGAGTACTGTTTGGACTCCCACTTCTGATGCTAAAGAGACGTTTGAAGGAAAAGACAGACAAACAGGTGAATTAAAATACACCGCCAGCAGAGTGGATTTAATCTTCGGTTCTAATTCGGAGTTGAGAGCATTAGCTGAAGTGTATGCCAGTGCAGATGCCAAGCAGAAATTTGTAAATGATTTTGTACAAGCTTGGGTAAAGGTAATGAACCTTGACAGATTTGATATTAAGAAATAGAGTTTAGGAATAATTAGTTGTAAAGTTGGTCCCGCTTCGGCGGGACTTTCTTTTTATTATGGTTACTGAAAAACCATAATAAAACACTTGTCAGTTGCATTAAGTAGTTTTCAGTTTAAACTATTTTTTTAAATTATTGTAGCATGAAATGGATTGTGTTTTGTGTTCTTTTGCTATCAGCTTGCAAAATGTCAAAGGTACCACTAGCCCGAGAAATCAGAGATTCTTCAAGTGATTATGATCTGAGTTTATTCAATTTTAGAGCTTCTAATGGTGAATGTCAGGTTGGAGCAACTTCAAAAATAAATAGTACTTATATTTCTGAAATTCTAGTTAGCACTGATACGCCACCGCCGGTCAAAGAAAATCCAAAAATCAATTCTCAGAATGTAGATTCTTTAAAAATAAGTGATCAGGAAGCTTCTGGTTATAACAGACATCAGTCAGGTAGCAAATTAATCGATACTTTGGAAGATTTATGGGATGCCGGAGGAATTGGAAAGGATGCCATACTGATTGCAATAGTGTTTGTTTTAGCAGGTATTTGGGTCTTGATATTTGGACCAATTAATCAGTAATTAATCATTGATGTTTTTCAGTATCCATGCCATACAATCACCACTATCAATAATGCTCCAGGAATGTGGGTGCCGATTGCCTTCCAGTCTGTAACCCTTTCCATACGCATTGATGAATTCTGCTTTTGTATTTCCAGAATCATTTAAAAATTGAATCATGGCTGTCTGGTCCAGAGCATTTAAATCATACATATCAACATGCCTGTTTTGCATCCACCACACCGGATCTACATCGCCGTAAATTCTGACTGGAAGATTTATTAGATATTGAGCATTGCCACCTTTGGGGTCTGAGTGATTGAATGGTGAAAAATAGGCATATTTGGCAGCGGCTGAATCTGGCGAACCTCCGCAGTATGTTTCAAGTTCTTTCATGCCGTAAATAGGTTCACTCAAACCAGGATTTTTATTGTATTTCTTTTTAAAATTGTTGTAGATATTGGCAAGGTCGCAAGGGCCATCACAGTTAAAAACAGCAATAGGATGTATGCTGCATGCTTCAGGCTTTTCTACCGAAAGTTCGGTATATCTCATGCTGAAAATACCACCCATTGAAAAGCCGCCGATGATGAATTTATCTTTTGGCAATTTGTAGTGTTTAATGGCATGGGAGAACATGGTATTCATCAAAGTGATGGAATAATCAGTTAATGTTAGTCTTTGATTGATAGAAGGGACAAGAACAGCCAGCTGGTTCTGATAAGCAAGGGAACAAAACTCGCTCATACTGCTTAATACATGTTCTGTAGACTCCCAGGTACTAGGCATTAAAACCACCACACCTTTGATGGTTTTTTCAGGAACGATTGCGTGGTAATACAGTTGAGTATTTGCATTGACTCCAACATAAGTAGAGAATGAATCTGTCTCTGAAACGATGTTTTTTTTCAGTTTTTTAATGAGATAATTTTCAAGAAATAGCGGTTCGCCATAGCTGAAATTACCCTCTAATTTTCTATCGCCCCAGAATTGGAAACTGCCATATCCATTAGGTTTGCCTTGAGACATAAAACCAATATAGCCGCTACTGGCTTTCCCATTGGTAAATCCAATCATAGAACCAAATCCTTCTGCCAATCCGGCTTTTGAGGAGCCAGTCCATGTAACACTATCTTCTTCGAAATTGTGTTTGAACCAAACTTTAGTGCCATTTTTTTTATCCGCTATATAGTTTCCAGCTGTCTCTTGAGCTTTAAGAGAAGAAAAAGCAAAAAAGACAAGCAAAAGAGATATAGAAGCGGAGAGTTGATGGATTGACTTCATAAGGAAATTCTTTATGTGATTTGATGATGCAATATACAATAACTTCAGAATTTCCTGGAATTAGAAAGATGAAAAATCTATTCTAAAACTAATATTCATGAGACGATAAACGTCAAAGCAAACAAAACGCCAATCAGCGTGAGATGCAGGAGCAATATTGCTTTCTGCCAGATTGGTCTGTCTTGCCATTTCTGTTGCTGATCAAAGAGGTCGAATGCCAGGGCGATGCCTAAAGATGCGGCGGCTTGCATATAATCTTTGCTAACAAGGGTCTGATATATTCCAAGCAGGACAAATCCGATGTATAAAATTCTGTTGAACGAACTTTTCATGAGGCAATATTAACCGTAAACTAATACCTGGATATGAAGTCAAGATCAAGTTCGACAGAGTATGGTGTAATGACGCTTAAGTTCCTAAATTTTTAAGAGATCTTTCACCAGAAGTTCGAGTACTTCGATGTTTAAATCGCTAAGTTTCTTAAATTTTATGCAGTAGCCTGTGATCTTTGCTTTTCCAATAGAACTGGCGTAATTGGCATTGAGGTAATTTTTGTCATTAAGACCCATACAATACAAAGAAATGCCGGCGGTATTAGCGCTAATTCCCAGTTTAAACATATCGTCTATTTTGCCATTGGCGAACTGGTGTTTGTAGGATCCGTATCCAATAACGGGGTTACTCACTGTTTTACCATTAGCATCTTTGCCACTTTCAAAACATAGTTTTGTCTCAGGCAGCCATTTCAGCATCAGCGAGTGCAATGCTTTCATCTCTGAAGATTTTGGTCCAGGGAGACTATCAAGATATGTTAAGATTTGTTTCAAGGTGGTCATATTTGATTGAAAAACTCGCTCAAATATCCTTGATTTTTGTTAAAACCTAGCACTAAATAAAAGTGAATTCTAAAATAAACCCTTTTGAATAGTGGTTTTTGTCATTTGGAAATTGATATCCTGTAGAAATGATGGCGTGTTTGCTGCACTTATAAGCCCCACCGATTATTAAATTACTCATCGCCGTTTTTCCACTAATAAAGTCGGTTTGAAAAAAAAGTTTGTCTTCAATAATCTGATATTCCATGCCAATCTGAATGCCGAATTTTCGGATATTATTGTTAAATCTGCTCTTATCATCAAAGAAATTATTGTTGCCAAAGTAGATTCCTGTGACCATTTTTAAGTGATGTAATTGTAATTTATTATTGAGGTAAGTATAGTATTCAGATTTACTAACTATTGATGGGAAAAGTAGTTGCCCGCCAATGGTAAGTTCATCAGATTTTGATTCTAGTAATTGTTTTTGAGCATTGCAACCTAAAGAGGGGAAAACCGGTTGTTCGTTAGGGCTGCTGCTTATTAATTTACCTTGGTGGTTGTCATATGTAACACCAAGTAAATTAAGGCCAATTTCGGCGTGGTGTCCTATTCCGTAAGAGAAAGTGGAATTACTAGAAATAGATCCTGAAAAGAAATTGAACTGCTGTTGGAAAAATATTTTTTTTGTTTCTGTAATATCTGAACTTGGTACATTAAAGAAGTTTTGCTGAGCTCGGGCATTATTAAATAAGATAAGAAACAGAAATGCAAACAGGTATTGAAATTTCATTTAGTGAGTCTATGAATGATAAAACATTTAAAATAGAGAAACTAGGCACAAAAATACGTTCTAATATCTTATTTTTCAGTAATTAGTCGACAAACGCTTTTGATTTTGTTATAAACTGTAAAGTCAATTTGCAGTAAAAGGTATTAAGACTAGCAATCATAGTGCAACCAATGCCACAGGAGTGAAAGAAAGGAATCTATAAAAATTCCACCTTTTGAGGATGAATTGATTGAATTAATATTCAGAAGAAGGTCTAAAATTGCTGGATCAGGCTGTAATATTCTATGCTTTTCTGAATTTTAAAAAAGGGAAGAGTAGTCATGCGCGCTCTGACTTGTTCTTCGTCAAGGTCTTTAAAAGTAAGAAGTGCGCCATTTCTGCCTTCACGTAAATAAAGGTGTTCTAGTATGCCTTCTGCTTTCCATTGTGCTACGACTTCTTGTTCTTCTTTCAGAATTTCCTGGAAGTTCTCAGGTAAATTATCGGTATCAATGGTTAGAATTGCTAGTATTTTTTTCATGTTATAACTCTATATTTAATTGGCTTGCAAACTTAGTTACATTACTTTACTTTTGAAAGTAGTTACACGATTGTACAGTAGTAACCTAAAGTAAAGTATTAAATATAATCAACATAGTATGTCAAAAAATAAAGTTTTAACCTCTGAGAAAAAGTGTTCTTTAAAGGATGTTTTGGATATTATCGGCGGCAAATGGGCGATGCCAATAATTTATATTTTGTCTAAAGGTAAATTGCGTTTCAAGGAATTGGAGAGAAACATAGAAGGTATTAATACAAGGATGCTGGTAAAAGAATTAAAGAATATGGAAGCCAATGGTATTTTAAGCAGAGAAGTTTTTGCTACTGTTCCTCCAACAGTAGAATACTCACTCACCAAGAAGGGTAAAAAATTAATGCCAAGTATTAGATCTTTGTATGAGTGGGGCCAAATGTATATTGATTGAATATTAGTATCTTTGAATAAATAATAATTATGCAAACAAGAATTTTATTTATATTTTTCTTAGTTTCATTCTTTATGGGATGCAATAAGAAAGACTTAACTGAGGGTGATACTGCCGGGGTTTGTATTGGTTCGAGGAATGAATTAGAGGCATTCAGGATGTTTTTATCGAATCACCCTTTGAATACCGATATTTCATCTTTCCCGACAGATTCAAATTCTGCAGCTATCATTTCAAATATTGGTGTATTTGGTATTCATGCAGATTTTGGTAGCGGATTGTATAACAATGCACCAATTGGAATCCCATTTTCGGTAGTGTGTGGACGTCAGCCGAAAGTGCCTATCACCTACAGAGCCAATTCTTATGATAGCGACTACGGTAGTGAGAGCGATTCTGGTCCCTTTCCAATTCCAGACAATGCACAAATAGAAGGTAATGGAAATGGCGATAGTCATGTTTTGGTTTGCGATATAGAAAACAAAAAGTTGTATGAGTTGTACAATGCGACAAAAAATGCCGGATCAGGTTGGTCGGCTTCGTCTGGTGTTGTGTTCGATTTAACTAAGAACCATTACAGAACCGAGGGCTGGACATCAGCTGACGCCTCAGGCATGGCGATCTTGCCTTATCTGGTGCGATATGATGAGGCAAGAAGTGGCACCATAGACCATGCTATACGATTTACTCTGAGTCGTTCGCATGTATTCAATGGCTATACGTTGCCGGCAACCCATAAAGTGAGTGGCACAGGGCCCTTAGGAAGATCACTGCCAATGGGAGCACGCATTCGTTTAAAAGCATCTTTTGATATCAGTGGATATTCGCTAATCAATCAGGCGATATTAAAGGCTATGAAACAATATGGATTGGTTTTGGCTGATATTGGCTCGGATATGTTCATTTCTGGCGCTCCTGATGAGCGCTGGGATAATGATGACCTCAGAAATTTGATGAATATTAAGTCGACGGATTTTGAGGTGATTGAGATAGGTCAGATTCGATAATGCATTAACGGAATTTATTACGAAAAATTCGTTTTTTCAAAATAGAATCAGCGAGTGTTTATTGAATTGTATACTGTAATTCTGGTAAAGCAGAGAATCATTCTTACAGATATTAATGGATTGTATGCTTTTTATAGCCCATACAATTGTATGCGTTTTTGATTATATTTGCCTTATATGAAGACATTGTTTTTATCTATACTGGGCGTCTTTATTTCGCTTAATACACAAGCTCAATGGAATGGTTCAGGACCAGTAGGAGGGAGGGTAGATGATTTTGTGGCAAAAGGTACAAAACTCTTTGCTTGCACTAACAGAATCGGTGTTTTAAGGTCTGCAGACAATGGCAAAACCTGGCAGTTAAAAGATAGTGGGATGCTTGATGGAAACGTCATCAGATTGTTAGTCAAAGATTCTATTATTTTGGCAGCAGGGTCTAATGGTATATTTAGATCTAATAATGATGGTGAATATTGGACCTCTGCTAATAATGGCATCGTCGACAAAAATATAAGAACGCTTTCGGTGATTGGCAATATTCTTATAGCTGGCGCTCGCAATGATGTCTATATATCTAAAGATATGGCTGTAACATGGACCAAGGCTTACACTGGTTTTTCGAATGACCTGTCAGGAATGGTGGCAATTGGCACTAAAGTATTTGGAAGTACTATCAATCAGGGCGTATATGTGTCTAGTGATACCTGTAAAACGTGGAAGAAGAGCAATACCAGTTTGGGTAATCTTTTTGTACAGGCATTTGTAACAGATGGTACTAATCTTTATGTGGGTACCATGGGTGGAGGAGTATATAAATCCACTAACCTCGGCGTTTCATGGACGACATACAACAATGGATTAATTGAAAAGAATGTTCTATCCATGGCCGTTAATGGTCAGAATGTCATTGCTGGTACCAGCAATGGTATATATTATTCCAGTAATGGCGGCAGTAGTTGGACGGATAAAAGTAGTGGAATGGCTAATAAGCGCATTATTCAGGCTTTGATCAATAACACAACAGTATTGTGTTGTACAGATGGTGGAGGAATAAATGTTTCAGAAAACTGGGGAACTACCTGGTCGGTTAATAATACTGGATTTGTAGGAACCATTGTCCCAAGTTTGTATATTGATGGTAGTAAAATATATGCAGGTACCGACGGAGCAGGTATTTTTGTTTCAATGGATAACGGTAAGAACTGGACTGCAAAAAATAATGGATTAAGTAATTATTCGGTCTTGTCTATTACTAAAAGTCAGAACAAATTATTGATAGGTACCGTTGATGGGGTGTTCTATTCTGTTGATGATGGTCTTAATTGGACGCAAGCCGCTAAAACCGGTTTAAAAGAACCCTATATCTATGCTATTTCCAGTATTGGTTCTAAAATATTTGCAGGTACTCAAAGTAAAGGCGTTTTTTGTTCGTCCAATAATGGCTTAACATGGACTGAAGTGAATACCGGCTTGGGAACACCAGAGATTTATACCTTGTATGAGGTTGACGGCAATTTGTATGCAGGAACTTCAAATGGTTTATATTTTACCTCTGACACTGGTAAATCATGGGTTCAGAGGAATATAGGTGTTACGACAGGTGTAAATTCGATTACCAGAATGGGTGGCACTTTATACATCGGAACAGATTCAAGGGTATATAAGTCAGTTGACAATGGCATCACCTGGCAATCTAAGGGCAATGGACTAGACTTGCCAATTGTTTTATCAGTTGAATCCAGTGGAGATATGCTATTTGCAAGTGTATTTGCCTCCGGAATTTTTTATTCAAAAGATTTTGGTGAAAATTGGATCAATATCAACTATAACAGCAAGAAATTAAACAGAATTTACACTTTAAAGGCCAATGCAAACTATGTTTTTGCTGGCACCGAAGAATTTGGCTGTTTGGTGAATAAATGGAAGAGTACTTCGGGAATAGAGCAGTCAGACAAACATTTCACATGTTTATATCCCAATCCTGGTAAGGGTGTTTTTGCAATTAGTAGTCAGGAGACATTAGATCAGGTTGTAATCTATGATTCGCGAGGAAGAGTAGTTGCAAAGTATGATGATTTGGTTAATGGCAACGAAATTGATTTATCTGATGCAATCTCGGGTATTTATATAGTTTGCTATTCTATAAAAGGCTCATTGTATACAGAGACAATTCTGATAGAGCAGTAGTTGTTTTTTTGAATACACACTGCGAACTAAACTTATGTATTTTTTATTGTTTTCTGCTTTTAGATATAATTAGACGAATAATACGCCCCATTATTGTAACAGATTCTAATGCCTATGGTTTGTAAGTAAATTAGATTGTGTCGCATAAAAAAAGCCATCCGGACATGGATGGCTTTTTTTGCTCCCCAACCTGGGCTCGAACCAGGGACCTAGTGATTAACAGTCACTCGCTCTAACCAGCTGAGCTATTGAGGAATTTTCCTAAAAGGAGTGCAAATATAGCCTTTTAATTTTTTTTGCAAAAATTTTTTTTAAAAATCAGCAAAATTTCAGAGAAGGCCCAGTGTTACAGCCCCTTTTCGGCTAAAAATTTCATATAAGAGCTTACGTGACGGTCTTTTTTAGACTCGTAGATGTCTTTTATCGTTACCATGATGCCGGTCTCTTCTACGTCGCCAAAATGCGTGTTGATGCAGGTAGGGAAGGTTTTCATGGTGGGACTGGTATTCATGTATGAGTTGAACAAAGGTGGAATATTTTCTCCGAGTTCTCTTACACGGGTGTTGAGTTCGACATGTCCATGCTTGTAATCCAGTCCCTCCAGCACTTTTTTAAAGGCACTGGTATCTGAAGCTATAGGCATTGGATGTTCTACTTTAATCAGTCCCTCCGGATCCGGGAAATAGTGATGCATGAAGGTTAAAATCAAATCTCTTGCCTCGCGGTTAAAGTGGGTATACATGGTTACTTTGCCAAAGAAATAATCTACTTCGGGGTAATTGATAATCAATGCTCCCAGTCCGTCCCACAAATTATCTAAACTAAAAAGCCCTTTTCTGTTTTCGGCGCTGGGCTGATATTTTGGCTGAACAAAAGAACGACCCAATTCAATGGTTTTCAGGAAATAGAAGTTTTTCATTCTCTCGCTGAATTCATAGATTTCTGTCGTGGCTAAATGGTAATTGCCATCCGGCATGCGGGCATCTTTCGTTAAAATGAAGCGGTAACCACCGATAATTTCTTTATCTTCAGGATGCCATACGATGAGTTGTTTGTAGGCGCTTGGACCGTAATCAAATTCATCCAGATCACAATCCTTGCCAGTGCCTCCACCAGCTTGTCTGAACGACAATTCTCTGAGGCGGCCAATTTCCCTTAAGGTATTTGGGGCGTTATGACAATCAACAATATAAAGTTTGTTCCCCCCATTGTTTGTCGGTCTAACAAAAACCGAATCATTCAATTCCTGCTCTAACAGAGCTCTGTCTACTGGTGCTATTATCTCCTGCATATTAGTTGATTTCAGATGGTAAATATATTTATTTTTGCTTAAATGCGTGATAAAATTCTTCAAAATCACCATCAGGCTTGTCTTTTAACGTATATACGAAATGCCTCATAGCATTTGCGATTTTGTGGTGTTCACCAATGTTTTTAATTAAATAAGCCGGAATTGGTTTGCCAAAATGTATGGTAATGGTTTTGCCTTTTTGGTGAAACATTTCGGAGGGCAATAAAAGCATTTCGATATTGAGCTTGATTCCTAAGCGTTTTCTCCACTTAGCAATGTTATAAAATCGGTTACTATTAGAGGCTTCAACAAATGTTGGTACAATATCCGTCTGGTATTTAACAGATTTGGTGATGAAACTCTTATTCCATTTCAGATCAAAGATTTTACCACCCTGATCGCGAGACACCATACCTGCCGGAAATATCAATGTAGCACTGTCTGATGCGAACTGACGTTCTACTTCCAGCAATGATTTTTTGGCATTAGTGCCATGTTTGTTGACACCTAAAAAGACATTCTGAAGAGGTTTAACATTCATTAGAATATCATTTACCAGAAACTTGACATCTGGCCTGATTTTATGAACTTCGCTGATATAGCCCATGCCATCGAGTCCGCCAAGTGGGTGATTAGCTGCCAGAATTAAACGGCCGCTATTGGGCACGTAATGGGTGTTTTTTGAGACAATAGTTACACCAATATCCTCAAAACACGATCTAGCAAAATCAACACCTTTAAGTCCTTTGGCCTTGGTAAGCATTCTGTTCAGATCTTCCTGACGAATCAGTTTTTCAAAGAATCTGAATAAGAAGCCTGGTATCCAGCGGGCTAACTTAGGGTTTTTGTCGTGAAACACTTTCCTCACATTAATTAGAGGCAGATCCTGATTCTCTTCATTCATTCTGCGAATATAAAAAATATAACGACTGCAACAATTTTAAATAATTTTCCTAATTTTGAATCATGACAGAAATCAAACCCCCTTTTAACTTTACAAAATGGATTGAAGACAACCGGCATTTATTGAAGCCACCGGTTGGTAATAAGAATCTTACAGTTGGGGCAGGTGATTTTATCGTGATGATTGTTGCTGGTCCGAATGCCCGCAAAGACTACCACTACAACGAAACAGAAGAGTTTTTCTATCAGTTGGAAGGTGATATTACAGTTAGAATTCAGCAGGATGGAAAGGCCGTCGATATTCCGCTTTCTGCTGGTGATATGTTCCTTTTACCTGCAAAAGTGCCACATTCTCCTGTACGTTCAGAAGGTTCATTAGGCTTAGTGTTCGAGCGTGTAAGAGCGGGTAAGGGATTTACAGATGGTTTACTTTGGTTCTGCGAAAAGTGCAATCACCCTCTTCATTCAGCTTATTTTGAATTACATGATATAGAAAAAGATTTTCTTCCGAGGTTCAAAGACTATTACGGTAACGAAGATTTGAGAACCTGTAAATCTTGCGGACATATCATGGAGACAGATCCCCGTTTTGTTTAAATTAACGCCTTCCAGGTGCCTTTAGACAGGTTATACTTTATCGTTGAAGGCAGTGCTTTGAACCAGTATTTACTTAATTCGGTAGCAAAACTTGGTTGCATATAGCAGTTGATGGTACAGCCTTCGCATGCCTGCATTTTTCCTTCCTGACGAATCAGCGTTTGAGCTTCTTTACTTGTCCATACCTCATACAACTGGTTATTGATAGGCAAACTTTCTATGCCTAAATGGTAGCAGGGCAACACCAGCTGGTTGTCAGGAGAAATGACAATGGTGGTACTTCCGGCACGGCATACTGGGTTATCGATATGATTACCGCCATCTTTTCTTAGTTCAATAAATCCGCCGTTTAAATACACCAGTTTTTTCCTGCCCCATTGTTCGAGTTTCCTGAGGTCTTCCATACTCAGTTCGGCACCAACTTCATTGTATTCAAATACAGGATTTAATATGAGCATGAAATTGTTTGGAAGGCAATATTTCTGATAGACAATTTCTATTTCATCAATATTATGACTGAATACAGTAAATAAAATATCTGGTCTCTCTCCTAAATTTTTAGCGATCTCTATTGATTCTTCAAATTTATCAAACAACTTAACACCTCTGCTGTTATTGTGCGTGGCTTCATCAGGAGAATCGAGAGAAAAATGCAGCATGTCTATTTTGCCTTTCAGTTTTTCCGCCAGTTTTGGATAAAGCAAGGCATTTGTAGTTACTGTAGTAATAAATCCGAGCGACTGTGCTAATTCTAAAAGCTGAGGTAATTCGCGGTGTAAGAGGGGCTCCCCTCCGGTGAAATCGATAACTTTAACGCCTAATCTTTTGAGGTCTCTGAAATTATTTTCAGCATTTTCTATGGTGATATAGGGAGAAGGTTTTTCCCAGATGTCACAGAAACCACATTTAGCATTGCAACGATATGTAACATAATAGTTACAAAGTACGGGCTGATGTCTTAACGCGATTTTCATTAATAAGCACCTTCATATTTTCTGATAAACCACTCTGCTGATATAAGAAACAAGAGCAAAAAGAATACCCATTTCAGACTAATAAGTTCCTCTGGTTTTTTCTCATTATAAGTTACAGCTGTTACAGCAGTATTAGCTTTAATTTTACTGGCCAGTTTAGCAATGTCTGAGGCTGGCATAAACTCGCCTTTATGTTTGTTGCTGATGTCTCTGAGCAAACCGAAATCTGCTCTGGTGTTAACCAGTTCAGTTTGCAGTGCGGTAACAATTAACTGGCCACTGACAGTTTCAGTGATGCCTTCAGCCTTAGCGGTATACTGATAAGCGCCTGGCGGTAACAGTCCGAGATCCAGAGCATAACTTCTGTCATTTTTGCTAAAAGTATAATTATAAACTTGTCTGGCTTCATTGTTTAGGCTCAGTTTTACTTCATTGGTATTGATTAGTTCGTAACTGGCATTATAAAGTTCGGCTATAAACCTGACAGGTTCATCTTCTTCATAAACATTTTTAACCGGATAAACTCTGAATTTTCTTTTGTCTTCTTTGACAGTAAGGTATTGGATAGTTTTCCCAACCAGTTCGTTGGTTGCGAAATGCGATTCGTTTTCAACGAAATCCAGCATTCTCCATTTCCAGAAACCCTCGCCAAAAAGATAAGCAGTTTTTTCATTGTTCTGGTTGCTAAAGCCCCATAGAGGAATACTGGTGTTAACGCTTCCGATCTTCTGATAAGCCAAAACTTCTATCATGTCAGTTCCGGTATATTGCCCGTAAGGGACATTTAATGGAGGGAGCGCATTTATAGTTTGACGGGTATTGTCTTCAACAGTAAAGGCGTTAAAGTTTGTGTTAAAAAAAGCCTGAGCTTCGTTGAATCTACCCTGGTGTCTGTCTATTTTGGCCACAGGAGATATACTACTTAACTGTTCAATACTTGTCTGATTGCCGGCAATGATCCATAAAGGAATATTATTACTTCTAAGAGCTTTAACCAGGTTTGCTGAATTATAAAAACGGGAGGGTAGCTGATAGAGAATGGCTACACTGTATTTACTGATATCAGAAAAGTTAAGTTCGTTAGCCTGAATACTTATAACCTCATAATTTTTGTTGACACTGATAGCTTCTTTAATTGCGCCGATGTCCGGGTGAGGACCGCTGTAGGTTAGTAATATTTTTTCTCTGCCATCAATGATTTCAATAAAGATGTCTTTTTTATTATTGATAATGCTATGTTCCCCTTTTATATTACTCAGAACAGCAGTCAGGTGTTTAGTGCCGGGCTGAGTGGCGTCAAGATTGACGGTAACAGATTTAAAGAAGTCTTTTTTATCGATTGTTATAACCTGGCTATGGAGTGTTTTTCCATTCTCAGAAATAGTCAAGGTAGTTGACTGACCACCACATTCATAAGCAGATAGATTAATTTCTACCGGAAAGGAATTATTGAGATAGGCAATAGCGTTGGTATTGGCTGATTTGAGAATTATGTCTTTTTTAAGTGCTGTATCACCCATACCCAGGGTGTAAACAGGACTATGATTATTGATCGTTTTATAGGAAGGGTTGGTGCCTCTGTTATAGATACCATCTGAAGCAAGCACTACAGCGCCAATATTTTGTTTAGCATAGGTATTGTTGATGTAGTCGAAGGCAGCACCAATATTGGTCTTTTTAGCTTTAAAATCGGCAGAATCACTGATTTTAATATCGCCACCCAGATTGATGAATTCTACATCGTAGTCTTCGCCGAGTGCAGTTGGCATAGCGTACCAGGATTTTAGAAATTCTCCTTTGTAGTACGGTGCATTATTATTTGAGAGAACAGATTCTGAATTGTCGAGCACCATGATGATTTTAGGTTTTTCTGTTTCAGAACTCATTCTTACCAGAACGGGACCTAAAAGGAAAAAGGCCAGTAAGCTCACGGAAAGGGCCCTGAGCACCGCCATCAGTTTGTAACTAAAATCTTTAAACTGTGGTTTATACAGCAAGTAAGAATACCCTGCACCCAGAATCAGGCAAAGTAGGATAAACCACCAGGAAGAGGAGAGTACTAACTGCATTCGTGCAAATTTATAGAATTTGAGGGGGATAAACAACGATGCTTAATAGCATTGGAAATTATCTAAAGTGTTGTCTTGGTTTGATATAAGCCCATTCGAGAAACTCGAAGTCTGAAAGCTCTTTACTGCTATCATTGATGTCAAAATCTTCGTCAAATCTCAGAAGAGCTACAATTGGAAATTTACCTTCCACGAAACTGCTTCCTGAAATTTTAGGTTTTAGTAGAAGCTGAAAAGAAATTCCATTTTCAAGATCTGCATATACATTAGCCAGATAAAAAGTATCATCATTTTTCAGGAACAACTTTTCTTCGATGTAGGCTATTCTTGACTCTTCAAGGTAGGTGTTGCGACTGCTAACCGGACTTAAAACGCAGTAATCGTTGTAGTACGCGTTGATATATGTTTCATTATAAGCTTCTCCTCTGATTTTGAAACTGCTTCTGTTATCTCCGGGTAGAGCCTGAGTGGTATCGTAGGTAAAAGGTAATTCAAATCGTATTGGGTGCCAGCGGTTACGTATGAGTTTAAATCTGCTAAGTCGCACCACTGTAACAGAAACAATAGTGCCAATGTAGAACAGTGTGACAAATAAATTCAGAAAGGCGACAATAAATTCTGTCTGACGCCATACCATCAGGAATTGGAGCAGAAACAGAAATGCGAAGGACAGCAGTAAACGCGAACTAACTTTCCCGGAATCTATAACTTTACTGTAGGTAAAGTATTCGGAGTTGTTGATGGCATTGTTGAGAATAACTGCGAAAATTGAAACTGTTAAGAGGAAATAAGCAATGGTAATAACAACACCTCTGGCGCCTGCTGGCTCGTAGATCAGCCAAAAATCGAAGAATCCATGGGAGAATGCTGCAAAAATCAGATACATCATTATAAGCAGTAATGCGTTTTTTTTGTGATAATATCTGAATCTTATAAAGCCATATGCTACAAGAGCTGTATTAAACATGTGAGCCACAGTAGAGAGAATGGCGCGGCTTATGATAATTTGTGGGCCGTATTGATCATAATATAAATAGTTTTCAGCTGCCGAGAATCCGAGAGCACTAACACAGCTGAAAGCCAGAATGTCGATAGGCTCTTTTACTTTTTCTCTGAAAATAAGGAAGAACAGAAAGAAAGGAAGAATCTTAGCAATTTCCTCTACAAGTCCGATTTTGAGAAAGCAAATCATGAAATCGTGTAAGAAATTACCATTTAGTTCAAGGATTGGATTTTCTGGTAATATATAACCTAGTCCGATGACCAGTTGTGTAGAGAGGGCGCCACCAATAAATAAAGGAATGAGGTATTTGATATCATCTTTCTGAAAAATGTCTATCAGTCTGAAATAGTCGACCCAGATCCAGGCAATGTAGACACAAAGAAGTATTAAAATGATAGTCATAATTTCCGATTTGTCGTCAAATATAAGAGACGGAAACATTTTTTTCATCGGAAATGAACAAAAAGTGATTTATTTTGTTAATTAAGCACATGGCGAAAGCGATCATCATAGGGTCTGGAATTTCAGGAATAGCAAGTGCTTTAAGGTTAAGAGCTAAGGGGTATGAAGTGCATGTTTTTGAATCAAATGATACTCCTGGTGGAAAGATGCGGGAATTCGAATCGAAAGGGTACCGCTTTGATACTGGTCCCTCGCTTTTTACAATGCCAGACTTAGTTGACGAGCTCTTCAGGTTATTTGGAGAGAACCCACGAGACAGTTTTAATTATGAAACCCTTAAAATTTCGTGTCATTATTTCTACGAAGACGGGAGTGAGTTTCTGGCACCTTCTGATACAGAGAAACTATCTGAGGCACTAGCAGTTTCTCATGGTGAAAATGCAGGTAAGGTCAAACGTTTTCTGGATAAAAGTAAATATTTGTATCAACTGACATCACCCGTTTTTCTTGAAAATTCGCTTCATAAATCGTCAACTTACTTGTCTAAAACAGGTTTAAGAGGAATTCTCAATTTATGGCGTTTGAATATGTTCAGCACCATGAATTCAGTCAATACTAAATGGTTCAGCAATCCAAAGACTGTTCAGTTGTTTAACCGCTATGCCACATACAATGGCAGTAATCCATACAAAGCTCCGGCAACGCTCAATATTATTCCCCACCTTGAGTATGGGATCGGAACATACTTTCCCAAGGGAGGTATGATAGATGTTACCAGAAGTTTATATGAGCTGGCAGTCAGGCAGGGTATTGTTTTCCACTTTAATGCCAGTGTTGAATCTATTATTATTAAAGACAATAAGGCAAGTGGAATCAGAACGGGAGCCGGAACATACTTTGCCGATGTGATAGTAAGTAATATGGATATTTACCATACTTACGGGCATTTGTTAAAAGGCGTTTCAATGCCGGAAACAGTTAAGAAGGTAGAGTCTAGCAGCAGTGCCTTGATTTTTTACTGGGGCATCAGGAAAGAATTTAAACAACTGGGATTGCATAATATCTTC
>JBJTNS010000138.1:0-7637 GCA_046074245.1 Chitinophagaceae bacterium
TTTTTTCCTTGCAAAATATTTCTTGAGACTTTGTTGAAGAAACAGATCTTTTTCAAATCGGTTTTCCTCACCGATAATCAAGGCTTCATTTCCATTCAGGCATACATAGTACTGATTTTTTAGTCCGTGATATACTAATATCTCGTTTTGTAATTTTGAAGTTATACTTCTTTCAGTTCTTATGCCACTAATCACGATTATTACAGCGCAGGCAGCTAATATGGTTTTAACCGATTTGAGATAAAAATACAAAGTAATCAGACCTGCCAGTATGATCATTAGTCCTGCCTCTGTAAGGCTTATATACAGCTCATTAGTAACAGAAAATTTGTTATTACTAATGTATTCAGCAATGTTAAAATTGAGGTCAAGACCTTTCTCTATCCAGATTCCGACCAACATACTGATTTTCCCGTAAGGCAATATTACCAGAACTATTAAGCTGAAAATAAGTATAGTAGTAAGTGGAATAATCAATAGGTTGGCGATTAAAAACAGGTTTGGAAACTGACCAAAATAAAAAATACTGAATGGGAGTGTAAAGACCTGTGCGGAGAGTGTCAATGCCAGTAACTCTTTGATGTATTTTAATATTTTATATTTTGAATAGCAGTATTTTTTAAAAAGGGGGTAAATCAGAATGATACCTGCTACAGCACTGTAAGATAATTGGAATCCGGGGTCGAATAAACATAATGGATCATATAAAAACAGAACGCAGGCAGAAGCTGCTAGCAGGTTAAAAGTATGTGTTTTTCTTCCGCTGATTTGTGCTAAACTGATGAAAGAGAACATAACTACTGCTCTTAATATTGAGGCACCCATGCCTGTTATAAACGCATACATCCATATGCCAGAAATGATGATGCCGAATTTAAAATATTTTCCAAGTCTGAATCTTAAAAAAGCCCCACATACCCATGTAAGCAGACCGTATATTAATCCAACATGCATACCACTTACAGCTAAAACGTGCAGGGTTCCGGTTCTTGCAAATATCTGGTTGGTGTTATTATCGATATCGTATTTATAACCTAGCAAAAGTGCTTCAGCAACGCCATAGTTTTCTTTCCTGGTTATATTAGCTTTTAAGCGCTTATTGCAGGCGGATTTGAACTGGTAAGCGAGACTGTATAAAGTTGTGGGGTTGTTACTTACCGCCAGATACTGATTTTGTTTTACATATAATTTGTGATGGATATCTTTAGTGGACAGATAATATTGATAGTCGAAGTCGTCTTGATTCGCCGGACCATTAATCGGACTTACCAATCCGGACACCAGGAATCTATCTCCAGGTAAAAGTGTTTTGGTAGAATCGATCCAGAGATATACGAGTATTTTACCAGTGACAGAGTGACGACAACCAGAAGAATCGATGAGCGAGGTGACGGTAGCATATAGTTTTTGATAATCACCTTTTGTATTGAGTATTTCTGTTATTTCAATTTCTGTTTGTTTGCTTTTTTGAACCTTAGAGAAGTGTGTTCGCTGGTGAATGCTCTGACTGTCCCATGTGTAGGTCCATGCCAGTAATAACAAGCATAAACTTAAAATAAGGGCATTATAATTTTTCCATTGGTATTGATTATTGGCGTTGGTGCCATATTGAATGTAAGCAGTAAAAATGAGAAGAAATAGTATGATACTGCCTGAGATGATAAGAGGCAAAGCGTGGTGAAATCCTAATAAAATACCGGCAATAAAAGGAATCACCAACCTAAGAAAAGGTATGGCATGCCAAGAAAACACAATGTATTTAGTTCATGAAACGGCGTTTTAGCAGCGTTAATAATTCTTTAGACAAATCTTCGTTATCAGACCAGTCGTAACGACTGCGAACCTGCGTGTCTAAATAATTGATAGCATCCTGATACGAGGCAGATTGCTGAAGTGCAGAGATAGCAGTTTTATATGATTCGCCATCACCTTCAAAAAGGCCTTTTATAAATTCGAATTTTTTGCTAATAGAAATCGCTTTAGCTAAATCAGTAATTGGAGTTTCTTTAGATTTTTCAGCAATGTTTACCACAGGTTGTTTGTTCATCGATAATTTCGCATTGAGCGATACATCATCAGAAATTTTCTTGTCAACTAAAGAGGTAGTAACAGGTTCTTGTGACTTAGAAACAGGAGGCGCTGGTGGAGAAGGTGGAGTGACAGGCGCTTTAGTTTTTTCTTCAACTGGAGTTTCAATAACCGGTGCAGGTTTTTCAACAACCGGTAGTGGAGCAGGAGGCTCAATTACCACCTCAGTCTTGATTTCTACCGGAGGAGGAATTATTGCACTTTCCGGTATTTCTATTTTTGGTTCTGCCGGAGTATTTGAGACAGGTTTCAGACTAACTTTTTCAATTTCTGGTTCAGGTACTATAGCTGGTTCAGGCGATTTAGATGCTTCTAAAACTTCTTCCTGTTTAACGATTTTAATATGAGGAGGTGTAGCGCTTTTACCTTCTGCTGTAATAGTTTCAGCGTATTCGTAAAGTTCAATGCTTTGTTTCTGAAGCAAGGATTTAAAGAAAGATAAATTATCACCTTTTTCCAGTTCAGCTATTGTTTTAGAGATTGCGTTTAACAGCTGCTTCATTTTATCCATTTGCTCTTTCTGTTTCATATTGATATAACCATAGCAATATTAATCAAATTGTGACCTAGGTAAGAAATATTTTTACAGATTTTTATAAACAGAGTTTCAGGTATGAGAAATTTTAGTCAATTTTGCTGGTCAATTATCATGTCTGGAACAGGAAATTTAACCGTCTTTTATGGCTGCATGTTTGCAGGAAAAACCACTTCACTGATAAAGTACATCAGTGATCAGAATTTCAGGCAGAATGAATTTATTGTTTTGAAACCTTCAGTAGATATCCGGTCGGGTAAGGCAACGATTACAACACATGATGGCAAGTCTCATGATTGCATCATATATACCAATGAACTTGATATTTTCGAGCACATCACACCATTTACCAGATTAATTGCCATAGATGAAGCGCAGTTTTTTGATAAAGTTTTTTTCAGTGATCTGAAGCGTTTGATGGGTAAGGGCATTAATATAGTAGCTGCAGGTTTGGACAAAGATTATCTGGGAAGGCCTTTTGGATTAATGTCTTCTTTATTAGAGATCGCCACTGAGCGGGTCCATTTAAAAGCAAGATGTCAGTGCTGTGGTAAAGATGCGGAGTATACCTATCGCAAAACAGACAATAAAGTTTTGATTTTAATTGGTCAGGATAATCATTACGAGGCGAGATGCGAGGCCTGTTACAGGGGGGCTTAATCGTTCAGAGCCATCACAGATTTTACTTCTGGTAAAACTTTCTTAATGGCTTCTTCGATACCCGCTTTCATGGTCATGTGACTCATAGAGCAACCATTGCATGAACCGAGTAATTTTAGGATGACAACATTATCAGCATTCATTTCCACAAACTCCACATCGCCACCATCCATTTTTAGAAATGGTCTTACCGATTCAAGAGCTTCTTCTATTTTACTTCTGTAATCTGACATATTAATTTGCATTTGAGATAGCAATTTGCTGAACCAAACGGCCTGCAATTTCTATAAAATTTTTGATATTTTTATTGTTTCTGATATTCCCGCTGTCTGAATCTTTCATTAATGCGGGTTCAATTGGTAATTTGCCAATAACAGGAACATTAAATTCAGTAGATAGTTTTTCGACACCACCTTCACCAAAAATCTTGTAGATTTTATCTGGCTGATCCTCTGGTGTAAAGTAAGACATGTTTTCTACAAGTCCGAGTAAAGGTACATTTACTCCCTGAATATTGAACATTGCGCAGGCTCTCCGGGCATCAGCTACTGCCATGTTTTGTGGGGTGCTAACAATAACAGCACCGCTCAAAGGCAAATTTTGTACAAGTGTTAATTGTACATCACCAGTTCCTGGAGGCAGGTCAATAATTAAGTAATCAAGTTCACCCCAGTTAACACCATTCATGAATTGTTTTAAAGCCGACGAAACCATTGGTCCGCGCCACACTACTGCCTCATCTGGTTTAGATAAAAAGCCTATAGAGAACAGTTTAATACCACCAGCATCGATAGGGCGCATAAGTTCTTTGCCGTCAATCACATCCATTTCAACAATGGCATTTTCAACTCCAAAAAGGATAGGCACAGAGGGTCCGTAAATGTCAGCATCCATTAATCCTACTTTTGCGCCAGCCTGATGGAGCGCATTAGCTAATCCGGCAGAAACAGTAGATTTTCCAACGCCGCCTTTACCACTACCAACGGCAATGATGTTTTTAACGCTAGGCATTACTTCTGTTTTGCGTTTACCTGCCACTACATCAGCGGTCATGTTGATAGTAAGTTTCGCAGAATCAGAAATAAAATGGGCGATAGCATTTCTACAGGCATTTTCAATGACATCTTTCATTGGGCAGGCCGGAGTAGTTAAGTATACAGAGAAACTTATGTTATCGCCATTGATGGTAATATCTCTTACCATGCCAAGTGTAACGATGTCTTTGTGCAGGTCGGGGTCGTCGACATGACTTAAAGCATTGAGTATATCTTTTTCACTGAAGCTCATTTTTTTGAACGGAAAAGATGAATAATTCTTGAGAAGAATCGTTTTTCGAAAGCTAGGAAAAATTTAAACTGTCCGAAGATAAAACCATAGCCAAGCAGAAGTAGGTTGTAGATTGGCAGCACACCGATATAAAATAAAACTCTGTTTGAGGTGCTGGTTTCAGCGTTAATGCCTATGAGGTGTTTAATTAAAACGATAGAATAACCAGTACATGCAAAAACCACCAAAATGATTAGTACCTGAAGGCCGCTTTTAACCTGCCATCTGCTCTTAAGTTTATCAATAAAAGACACTTCTGAAAATAGGACTGCAAAGTTATGACATTGAGACAGAATAAAAAAAGAATATGCAGATGCTATTCTTTTATGTCATATAAAAATAAGTGATAAGTTATTTGCTGTCGCGGTTGATTGCGAGTTTCAGAGAGAAGATATTGCTATACAGTGCAGGGCCGCTGCCAGCGACAGCACTCAGGTTGGTTAAAGCATAATCCAGAGAGAATTTACCAAAGGTGAAGCCTAGTCCGACGTTTGGCATTACAGAAGCCACTTTTTTGCCATTGCTGTTGGTGTATTGCTGAAAATTATTAACACCAGCGCGGAAGTACAAATGATTGGCATCGCTTATTTCATAACCAATTTCAGTACCCAGGTAAGGGTCGATGCTAAAGGCTGAAGTTTTTACCAAAGTATTTCTTTTTCCATCCAGAGTAATATTCATATCTGCCTCACCCAGAAATGTCCAGTTGTCTTTTTCCCATGTTTTAGCAAAACCGCCCATGATTCTTGGAAGGGTAATTTCAAGAGTATTTTTAGGGATGGCATTCTGAGTGGCGGCAAGTACATCTTTCTGAGCATCTGTAAAGGTGTATCTCCAGCTATTGAAAGTTGTAGTAACATCTCTGATTACCACACCCAGTTCCCAGTTCTTTTTATCGTTAACGAATTTGCCACCAACATCGAAACCAAATCCAAAAGCCTTAGCAAATGGTCCCACCTTTCGGCTGATAATTTTCATATTACCACCCCATGAAAAATCGACTTGTCTCAGACTTCTGATATCTTCTTTTCTGGCGTAGGAAATGATTGCGGCAAAGTCGGTTGTATTGAACGAAGTAACTCTTGAGTAGTCTATTTCGCCATTTCTGATAAGGTCGAAAGTATTTGCAATACCATCAACACCAAATCGAACCATACTGATTCCGATGGCGCTGTTGTCGCTGGTTTTGGTCGCCCATGCTCCGTAATCATAGTTAGCGATACCGGCAAAATAGGAGGCATGCATCAGAGCAACCTGGGCATTATCTTCGATAGCGGCCAGACCAGCAGGGTTCCAGTAGCCAGAATAAACATCTCTTGAGGAGGCAATCATAGCGCCACCCATGCCGAGAGATCGCGCACCTACGCCAATCTGAAGAAATTCGTTACTGTATTTTGTGGCATTCTGCCCCTGAAGTCCGGGAACCGACAATAATAATGTGAATACGATAGCGTATAGTTTCATACCTTCCCGCAAATATCTCATTTTTTTTTATTTTAATCTATTTTAAGTTCCGTTTTAAGGTGTTCGTAACCCAGTTTCATGAAGTCAATTTGCTGAGGAATAATTTCCAGGAGCCAGTTTTTGTCGAAGTCACTCCATTCATAATCAATACCCAGGCGTTGATACACCCTGCTTAACGCCAAAATTATTTTTTCATTGTGTATGTAGTCAAAAATAAACTGAGCGGTGACAAATTTATCCAGACCGTGCCCAAAATTCTGGTAATTATTAATGCCATTCATTTTCAGGTAGAGTTCCACTTGTTCTTTGTTAACGGCCTTTAAATCAGTATAAAATTTCTGGCAAACATCCGGGTTCTGGTCGATAATTAAGCGATCCAGAATAATTTCACATAGCAAGTGATTGAGGAACCATTTTCTTGGCCATCTGGCTTTTGAATCGGCTAATTCTGACAAATGTTTTTCGCAGGTATTAAAATAGAATGAATTATGGAACAATTTATCAGCATTTAAATGAATAATGCTACCCTGGTTGAGAGCATTTAGCTGGGGATGTACCATTCTTTCAGCAGGTTTAAGATGTGATTTACAGAAAGACTTGACCAGATCCGGTAAAACTAGTCCGAGGTTGTAGTAACTATCGTTTGATTGATAAAAGTGATAGTGGGCTATAAAATTCATTCAGTACACAAACTTAAATAAATTAATTTAAATTAGCGATGGTACCCTGACATTTGAGTGTATTTTGGATTATCTTTGCGAACCTAAATTAGATTGAGTTTACTTGATATGTCGCCGAAATACAGTTTTATAGAAGAGCTTCGCTGGAGAAATATGTTGCAGGACATTATGCCTGGAACCGAGGATTTGCTTAATTCACGGATGGTTACAGGTTATATAGGTTTTGATCCTACAGCTGATTCATTAGGCGTTGGGAATCTGGTTCAGATTATGACACTGCTTCATTTTCAGAGGGCTGGGCACAAGCCAGTGGCATTGGTTGGAGGCGCTACCGGAATGGTTGGTGATCCAAGCGGAAAGAGTGCAGAAAGAAACTTACTAAACGAAGAGGTTCTGCAGCATAATCTGGCTTGTCAGAAAGCTCAGCTGGAGAAATTTCTGGATTTTAACTGTGGTGAAAACAGTGCTGAAATAGTCAATAATTATGACTGGTTTAAGAATTTTACATTTTTAGATTTTATAAGAGACGTAGGGAAACACATCAGTGTTAACTATATGATGGCAAAGGATTCTGTAAAAAAGCGACTTGAAACGGGCATGTCTTTTACCGAGTTTTCTTATCAGCTTGTTCAGGGGTACGATTTCTTTCATCTATGGAAAACCAAAGGGATTCAGATTCAAATGGGCGGAAGTGATCAGTGGGGAAATATCGTAACCGGGACAGAATTAATCAGACGTATGGAAGGGGGAGAAGCCTTTGCATTGACAACACCACTGATTAAAAAAGCCGATGGTACTAAGTTCGGGAAAACAGAAGGTGGAAATATCTGGCTGGATCCAAAGCGCACGTCACCTTATGCATTTTATCAGTTCTGGATTCGTTC
>JBJTNS010000139.1:0-7031 GCA_046074245.1 Chitinophagaceae bacterium
CATCTTCCTAATTTTATCAGCGATCATTCTGTTGCTTATCAAGTTGTTAAGACAGAAAAACAGGTGGTCTACGATTACGGTGTCACAGGTTACCCGCGTTTAATTGTCATTAAAAATGGTATTATTGTAAAAATTTATTACGGTTTTGCCAAAGGTATGGATGCCGAATTGTCAAAATTGATAAATTCAATCAAATAAACTATGTATCTATTCCCGATGTTAAATGGTCTGTGGCAAGGATTCCTTATTAGTATCCTGCTCTTCGGTCCGGCTTTCTTTAAACTTGTCCATACCAGTATTCAGGATGGATTTAATAAAGGTGTCATCTTAGCCTCGGGTGTTTTCTTAAGCGATCTGTTAGTGGCTGTTCTCTGTATCCTGGGTGTGGCAGATTTTATGCAGGTACCAGCCTTTCAGAAACTTTACAGCTTGTTTGCGGCAATTGCATTAACCTTACTCGGACTGAAATATTTCAGACATCAGTATAAAGCTTTTTTACAATCTTACTCTGCTCGTGTCCCACCTAGTAAAAGTCTATTTAAAGGCTTCTGGCTTAACCTGATTAATCCTTTTACTTTTATCTTGTGGTTCAATGTGATGGCTTCTATCAGTAAAGAATATATTGGCGAACCTAATTATAAATTTTTACTGGGAGTAAATCTTATCAGTATTCTTGTAGTGCTGTTTCTGATGGATGTTCTCAAAGTATTTCTATCTCACCTCATCGGCAAAAAATTGAATGCCAGAATTTTCTTCTCTATCAATAAATACTTTGGTTTGCTGCTTATGGTAATGGGTGGAATTTTCCTTACCCGATTTATTACTCTGGTATTTTAAGCTTCAAAATATTGTTGCATGGGCTCCCAGTAATAACTCTGCCAGCCTTTTTCCAGCTTATCGCCACAGTCCTCCGGGATATCACTCTGATGGAATTTTAATAAACAACCGCCTTCATGTGGCTCAAACTCGAAAGTGCAAATCGAATAATGATTGCGTGGCCATTCATCTTCGTCGAAATGCCAGGCCTGAACTATTTTTCTTCCCGGTAGTAATTCGATATTATAGCCATGACAGTAACCACTGAAAATTTCGAACCTGCCATCTGGCCTGTCAGACATTTTTACGTCTCCCTCTGTTATCAGACTGTGTAATTTCTCATCCATCAAAAGCTGATAGACTTCTGATGCCGTGGCCTTGAAAAATATACTTGCATGGATGTCTCTTGTGTTCATGTTTTAGTCGATTTAGCAGCACAAATTTATACATCCCTTTTAAATTTCAAAGCAGCTTTTTAAATTTATACCGATTTATAGACAATCGTCATCTTAAATCGGATGAATCCAGCTGCTCATTAAAATGAATATTGATTGCACTATTATCTGTCCGTCTATGACTCCATACAAATACAAATTATTCAATCGTTTATTGGCGTTATAAATAGCGATAGCTGAAATTATGGCACTTATTCCAATGCTCAATGCAAAATAGGGTGTAGCCGAATTCAGGTAATGTATCAAACCAATCAGGGCGGATATCAGTAAGCTCATATAAGCTAATCTATAACTATTTTTCGCACCTATGGTGTTCGGTATGGTTTTTAATCCTGCACGTTTGTCAATCTCTATATCCCTTATGTCAAAAGGGATGCAGAGCGCCAGTATAAAGAAAAAACGCGCTGTAACAATACCGGCAATTTCTATTGTACTTATTGTCGGTCCGTATTGCACCAATGGTAAAATTACCGTAATCATGGTCCAGTTAATTGCAATAAAGAATATCTTCAGATATGGAAGATCTCTTAATCTTATTAATTTATTTTTCCATCGTATAAAAGGTATGGAATAAAATATAGTAATAAAAGCGAATGGTATAAGAGCAATTAATACCTCGGTTTTTGCATAGAAAATACTGATTAAAAATCCCAGACTTGCACAAGCCATTAACAGATAAAACAACATTTTATTTTTTAATAACCAGGCATGCCTTTCTCCTTTAAGCGCTTCACTGGCAAAATGTAATGTGTACAGACGATGAAGGTTGTAATCAAAGAATGTAGCAAAAAATATGATGAACAAGTAAGGATGAAGTCCCTGTTCCTGTTGCAGCAATACCTGTGCACTAAAGGTGGCCAATGCCGCTGATAAGGCTATAAAAAGATTGGATTCAATCAGAAATACCAATATGTTTTTTATTATTCTCATTCAGGAAGCTTTGCGTTGCAAACTTAGAGAAATAAGCATGACTTCATTTTGATAGGATGAACAATTATCAACATTTTTTTAAATAAGTAGCTGTCAGACAGTGTCTTTATAATATGTAAGAATTATTTTCATTAATTTCGCGCCATGAAAATCGCTGTTGTTGGTGCCACTGGACTTGTAGGCACAAAAATGCTTGAAGTTCTCGCTGAAAGAAACTTCCCCCTTACCGAACTTATCCCTGTTGCCTCAGAAAAATCTGTAGGGAAGAAGATTGAGTTTAAAGGGAAGTCGTACGAGGTCTGCTCAATGACAACAGCCATCGAAAAGCGACCTGATATCGCTTTGTTTTCTGCTGGTGGATCTACCAGTTTACAATGGGCTCCAGAGTTTGCTAAAGTAGGTACAAGAGTTGTTGACAATTCTTCTGCATGGCGAATGGATCCTTCTAAAAAACTTATTGTACCTGAAGTAAATGCCTCTGCAATTACCCGTGATGATTTAATTATTGCAAATCCAAACTGTAGCACCATTCAAATGTTGCTCGTTTTAAAACCTTTGCATGATGCCTATAAAATAAAAAGGGTAGTGGTAAGCACTTACCAGAGTGTTACTGGTACTGGTGTTAAAGCAGTTGAACAGCTTATGAACGAACGTCAGGGCCTAGAAACAGAAATGGCTTACCCATATAAAATCGATCTTAACCTTCTGCCTCATATTGATGTGTTTACCGAAAATGGTTACACCAAAGAGGAAATGAAAATGGTGAATGAAACCAAGAAAATTCTGGGAGATGATTCTGTTAAAGTTACTGCTACTGCTGTTAGAGTGCCTGTAATGGGCGGACATAGCGAAAGCGTTAATATCGAATTTGAAAATGACTTTGTTCTGGAGGATGTCGTAACACTTCTTCAAAACAGTAAAGGTATCGTGGTTCAGAATAATGTTGCACAGCTGGAATATCCAATGCCTTTGTTTGCTCACGAAAGAGATGAAGTTTTTGTAGGAAGAATACGCCGCGACGAAACTCAGCCCAATACACTTAATTGCTGGATTGTAGCCGATAATCTCAGAAAAGGTGCTGCAACTAATGCTGTGCAAATTGCTGAATATTTAATCGCTGCGCATCTTATCTAAACTCAGTTTTGTCATATTTCAGTCGTTTTAGACAACTTTTTGGGACATATTATTGTCTATTAAACGAATTGAATTAAATTTGACTATTACTCCACGGAGTCTAATATCGCTGCTATTTGTGTTGTTCACCTCGCATCTGATGTCTCAATGTGTCATCAATGTGAAAGGTGTGCCCTGTGTTGGCAACCCAATGGAGTTCGAAGCTCAGGCACCCGGGTCTACCAATCACTCCTGGAATTTTAATAACGAGGGTTTTAATAATACCAGTTCCATTCCTAAATTTACATTTGGTACTACTGGTGTAAAAACAATAAGCATGACCTGCAAACTGGCCAATGGGCAGACCTGCAACACCTCAGTAAATATTACCATTAAAGATACGCCTAAAGTTAGATTGCGTCTTTTAAGTAATGCTGTTCAGTGCTTCGAAAATAATCAGTTCTGTATCCGCGATTCCAGTTTGTCTGGCGATAATACGTCTTGTATTAAGTCGGTTAAATACCTCTTTAGTGATGGTGAACTGATTACTAAATATGGAAGTAAAAATAATCCAGTAGCTCTGCCCTCAACAATTTGCAAATCTTTCATAGATCCTCAGGGGGGCAATTATACGCTTACAATTGAAATCGAAGATTGTAATGGTTGCATCGTCAAACGAACTCTGCCATTTACAATGAAGGTGCAACTTCTGCCTTCTATTTTTGCCAGCTCTAATCTGGTGACAGACCGTTGTAAAGGAACTGCTGATGTTCGTTTCCTCAACCAGTCGCAAATTAAACGTTCTGATGTAGCAAGGTTTTTATGGGACTTCGGTGATGGTACCATAGACTCTACCTCTTGGGACAGTGTAACACACCATTATAGTGCAGGTACTAAAATGAACGCTGGTTTTACCCCTAAGCTAATCATTTATACTGGTATCGGCTGTCGTCGCGAATTTATACTCTCAGATGTCATCATCTATAATTTTAAGCCGACGATGACCATGAGCAGAGATTCTATCTGTGTCAACGAAAGTATCGATTTTGAAGTCTTTCCAAAAGAACTAAAAGAATTTATAATTGAAGAGAAAGTGAGATGGGGGTTTGATCCTGGTGTCAGCTACGGGTATAAAACGTTTAATACCTTTACACACCTAGGGGGGCACATTGTTTCTGTTTCGCTGGCTCATGTTTGCGGACCCTATACATTGTCTGATACTGTTGTTGTAATCGGACCGAAAGCCATCATTGAACCAGATTACATTCGTCCGGAAGAACGATATCAATGTGCGGCAAGAGATTCTGTGCATGTAACAGACCGCTCTCAATACTATCACAACGATAAAGATGTGCTGGATGATGATAGTCTCTATTCAGAAAAAGCCGGTAATCTTAAATATGTCTTTCACTACGATCCGCAAACCGGAAGAGTAGAACCTTTTAAACCCTATGATTACGACAGAGATAAAGACCATGTCAGCAGGATGTGGGACTTCGATGATGAGTATTGTCTGCCTTGTACCACCGACCGGGTTGCCAATCAGAATGTTGGTATGAACTGTCGCTACTCCCGGGATACCATAGATGTTCATGCTTATACAGACTGGGATTCTGTTTATAATTACCGCTATAAAAAAAGACCACAGGCTCTGGCCTATTTCGATGGAACAAATAAAACCTGCGGATCGAAATATATCTGGTACAGCGACTCAATGGTAGCTGTTATAGATTCTGTCCTCTATTATGGTGATAACGCCCTTGGTCTCTCTGCTAAAGATTCAAATGTCTTTAAACATGTCAGACATTTTAATAAAATTCCATCTGGTCTGAACACTGCCGGTGCCTTCGATTTTCCATACGATCTCAGAGTCTATATTCCAGCCGGAAATACCCTCAGTCTGATTTCTAAAAATGGGGGTTCCAATCTCTTTATCAATGGTCCGCAATACTATACAGTGAGCTCTAATTACCAGATTAAAACGACTACTGGTAATTCTGTCTTTTTTATTTATGGTATAAAGGTATTCAAAGATACATTGTATAAAGACGATATAAGGTCGTATCACAAAGTAATTAATAAAATTCAAACACCTGGCTTCACTGCTGGTGATAGTGTGAATGCCAATCTTCACAGACGCTTTTTCTACCTCAGAGTACCCAGATGTTTTAGAATTACTTTGACACTGAGAGATACTGTTCATCCTTTTAAATGTGAAACTGTTGCCAGTGCTCCTGTTGCTCTGTTGCCTCCTTCAGCAAAACGCCTGGCAATAAATGACCATTTTTGCTACGGATATAATTACAAGGTGCTTGAATTTGATCTAAGTGAGACCAAACCTGGCTGTCTTACTTCAACAGTCTGGTTCAATCCGGATTATATCAGTAAACCTGATAACTGGCTTTTACTGAATGATCTTAATGGGGGAGAGATGATGCGCCAGACTTTTTTAAATGGCAAAGCACCGTATTCAGGATACTTGTCTGAGGGACCCAATATTGGCCAGTTTTTCTGGGTGTATAATGATACTGCTCTGGTAAAAAAGAATATTCAGGACATCAATGTTGGTCTGATTATCGGTAATGGTGTCGATCCCACGGTATGTGCCGATACCATCTATTATAAAAACTTTGCTTCTTTTCCTCGTTTGTCTTCAGATCTTGTTTTTGCAGATAACCGACTTAAGAAAAATGGTATTTGCGCAGGCGAAACAGCCTATGTAACTATACCCAGAAATACTCCGGACGCCAACGCTCTAGCCTCCACATCTTCATGGTATATTATTGATAACAAAACCAGTGATACCACAGAAAGAATTGATGAATGGTACTATAAAGTTAAAGACCATCCAAAATACCCTGGAAAGAAAGTTAATTATACTGTTATCACCCGCTCACGTCTTAATTCAAATCGCCTGCTTCAAGCTTTTCAGTCGGATACTATCTTTACTGGAATTGTAAATGCTTATAAGGCAGTAGCATTACCTGGGGCCGGATACAAAACTCTTAGAGAGCGTATTGCTGGCTTAGGACTGGATATTCAGGATTTCCCGGATAGTGTGGTGATGGATTTAATATGGAATGGGGTGGGCACCATAGGGATGCCTTCAACCGGCAGTAAAGGTTGCGTGGATACCGCTGGATTCGGCCACGAACTCGACTGGTATTACAGAATAAGCTCTGTAAATATTCTTCACTATAAAGATACCAGTTTGTTGCCTGCAGACTCGATAATGATTGGTAATGCCTTTGTTAAAGCCTATGGCTTTCACCCGAAACACAATGGTTCTTATACCATCTTTAGAAATGTAGAAAGTTACTTTCCTACCTGGTGCCCTTTGTCTGATGTTGTTGCTCTGGCCGTTGGTTTCGATGCTCAGCTGGAAATTCCAGATTCTATCATCTGTCGTGGCCGACTGGTAGAAGTAATTCCAAAATTCAGATATTTTGATATTAACCAGGCACTCTTATATACTCTTGATTCTGTGGATTACTGGATGATTCGGCAGAGTCAGGCGGGAGCGAACAATAGGGAAGGTGTTACGGTATGGGACCTGAGTAAAGAAGACGATAATGCCACCAATCCTGCTACAATTTTTGGTGCTTTCCCTTATGTTAAAAAAGGTTATGGTCAGCCTGGTTTCCTTATCGGTAACGAACCCGGTGCTATCTACTACAAAACACCTGGCATTTACACCCTCAGAGTTACCAGCACAGA
>JBJTNS010000140.1:0-3950 GCA_046074245.1 Chitinophagaceae bacterium
ATCCACGCCGCAGGCGAATCCTACTAAAATCCTTCCTGAACGAAGTTCAAATTCAAAAATCCCCGCTAATCCTCGCTAATCCTTATAATCCCCGCCTGAATGAATTCATTTGGGCAGGCCCGCCTGAACGGATTCATTCGAACAGGCCCGCCTGAACGGATTCATTCGAGCAGGCATAGTAATTATATTAATCACACCAATCATATACATCATATACATCAGTACGCATAATCAGCTAAATACTCGAACTCAGGGCGCAATTTACCGTGACTGCAAATCGTGGCGTTATCGACGATCGCACTCTCCGACTTGAGTAACTCCGGAATTACATACTCGATGAGCATAGCACCGAAACCTTCGCTGGCATCACGTGGTAACTCGGCCGGCAAATTACTCACCGACATGATGTCGATAGAATGATCCTGGTAGGGAGCGCACTCCTGCATACTTACCGGATCGTATCCAAAAACCGGATCAGAGATTTTGGTATCTTTGATGGTGATTGGCACACTGCCGTTGATGTCGCAACTGATATCGGCTATCACCTTTGGTTTAAAAGCCGGCATACGTGTATCGTTTTCAGAGAACAAACGATCCATTTTAACATCCCAGTAGATACCATTGATCAACATATCGCAATGAGGCAGATAATATCTGAACACACAGCGGTAGCGAGTTGGATCGTGGTGAAAATCGCTTCTGTCGTATGGTTTGCCATCGATACGTTCGTAGAGGTTTTCTGTAAGCAGTTCGGCGAACACAGGTTCAGCAAAAACTTTGGTGAGAATATCGGCAGCTGTTACCTGTTTGATACCTGCCTATTTGAGCAACTCTAGCGCTCCCAGAGAAAAACGACCATTACCGGTAAGAATAATTTTGATATTAGGCAGTTTGAGTTTCTTAAGTTCCTGTTTCAGCTCGGCATAATCGAGGCATAGATGAGCAGGTTTAAGATCAAAGGTTTTGAATTTCCTCCCCCAGGTAAGCAAACCATTGTAGGCACCAACCACACCAGCAAAACGACCAAAACCCAGAATACGGTCACCCGACTTCCAGCGCAGTGTTTCGTAGTCGATTAAGCGAACCTGCTGCTGAATCATCGCCTTCATCAGTTTTTGGTTATGCGCTTGTTTCTTGATGGTATGCGAGAAGAAGAGATAATTTTTATGAGCAATCAATTTATCATGAGGCACCTCTTTGATACCGAAGAGATAATCGCAATGCGAGAGATCTTCCTGCACAGTAACACCCACTTTTTCATAAAGATCATTGCTAAAGCATCTGTCATCAGAAGGCTGAATATAAATAGAGATATTAGGGAAACTGGCTTTAAGTTCAGCACATTGAGCGGGCGTAAAAGCCACCCGTTTATCGGCCGGCAGTTTTTCCTCGCGAAGAATACCAAATGCGATTGTCATATTAGCGACAAAGGTAGTGATTTGGGATGATTTCCCTTCGCCCTCTGAAGCTTACCCAGGCCTCAAATTTTCTTCGAAAATTTTACGACCTGGGCTACCAACCCCTTCGGGACGCCCTTACAGGGCTATCGGCATTAGTAGAATTAAATATAGTTTGCAAACAATGTGTGCTCAGTTTTATGACTCATTCTCGTTAACCATGTAGCGTGAGCGCGAAGGAAGCTCTGCCACATGGCACAACTCTTTATAACCTTCGGACCTGAGGTTCACTGTATAGCCGTCGGACCCACGGTCCACGGTAAAAGTCGAAGGACGGTCCATAACAAAGGTTATTCCACTGATAAAGCTGCAGAGATTAGCTTCGCTGTTCCCTATTGCTTGTGCCTCCGCTAAAGCTTCAGCGACACGCGGACGGCGCCTAACAAGAAATCCCCCCATTAAAAATGCCTCGCTTCGCTCAATTGAAAAAGGTGGATTGTATCCACCGTAGCCCTCCAAGAAGATTATTATGGGCGAAGCCCTCCTACGCCAAGGCTTCGGAGGGCGAAGGTGGAGCTGCAGGGAATCGAACCCTGGTCCGGAGTAGGAAATGATGGCGCTTTCTACAAGTTTATTGGTGATTATTGTCGGGTTAGAGATGGATCACCAAAGCCCAATCTTTAACCTTATGTCGCTAAGTAATGCTGTAGGTCGCAACCGTCCCTTAAACATATCTGAGCATGTCGAACACCCAAACCGGCACCGGCTCAGACAGGGGCACCGTAGGTGTATGGAATTTGTCTAATCCTGGATTAGGCAGCCATTGCGAAGTTATTTTCGCCTCTTAAATTTTGAGTGTTGATATTAAAGAGCCAGCAAACAAAGCTCTACTTGCTTACACCTCAGTCGCTCTACCCGTCAATTCCGGTCAGCCCCTTCGGTTTTTTTCAACTGCAAAAATACAACAATCTGAAGGATTTCGGAAATGGGAATGATCACGATTTTCTCGGTGGACCCCACGGTCCACGGTATACGCCATCAGAAAACAATCAAAACTGACCTAACACCTCAAGCAACCGGTAAGGTTATAATAAACTCTGTGCCCTGGTTCGGACTGCTGTGCACCTCGATATCGCCACCCAATAAACGGATCTGCGTTTTTGTCATGTATAATCCCATGCCCCTGCCTTCGATGTGGTTGTGGAAACGGTTGTACAACTTAAATACATTGTGCTGATGCTTCTCCAAATCTATCCCTATCCCATCATCCTTGAAATGAATCATGATCTTGTCCTTGCGGCGAACCGTCCATATCTTAATTTTTGCAGGCGCCTCTGGTTTTGCAAACTTAACCGCATTGCTGATCAGATTGTAAAACACACTCTCTATATACGCTTTATTGGTGTCCAGATGCTCTACGTCTTTTACTTCAATATGAAACTCCGGCGTTTTACCCGCGTTTACTTCAATGAAATACGATTGCAATTCGTCGAGCAAATGCACCATACTGATGCGTGTCTTATCCGCTTCAGCTCCTTTATTCACTGTTAGAATTTTATTGATATCATCAATTACTGTCTCAATCCTGGAAGCTGAATTAATGATGCTATCCATAACAAAATTAGCTTCTTCTTCAGGTAAGCCTTCCTTTAACTGCTGCGTCAATCCGGTTAAATTAACTACAGGTGCTCTCAGGTTGTGCTAGATCATAAACGAGAACTGCTCGAGGTCTCTGTTTCTTACTATCAAATCACTGGTGATGCGCTTGCTCTCAATTTCAGATGATTTATTTTTGGTGATGTCCTTTAAAGTCAGACAAACACTTAAACATTCTTTCGCACGGTTAAGTACAGGAAACACAGAAACTTTAAAGTAGCGCGACTTCCCTTTATATTCATAATGCTCTTCGTATTCTGAAGCCTTGTGGTTGATTTTTGCTGAGATAAAATGCGAAATAAACTTAGCCGCATTTTCTTTTAACACCTCATCTGTTAAACTCATGCCTACCACAATTCTTACGCCATACAACTTCAGCAATTCGCGGTACACCTGACGGTTAAAGGACACAATATCGCCACTTAAAGTCAAAAGCATATATCCAACATCGGTATTCTCAAACACCGAATACAAATTCGACTGCGAACGTTCGAGCTGCGATAAGGTGGTAATATTATCCATATACAGCTGAATCTTTTTAACAAGATTATTAAGCATGATAACCTTCTCTGTCCCTATAAGACATGCTCCGTCTTCATCCGGCAGGAGTGCTATAATTAACTTCAGTTTTCCTTTGTACAAAAGATCAATTTGACGCTCATAAACCACTGTTGCACCTTCGGCCTGCTGATGAGCGATAACTTTACCATCATAATGAAATGCAACACTGGCCAATTCAGGTGCAGTCAATCCTTCCGGCAAGGCTTTAACAATACGTGAGAGTGCTTGCTCTACCTTTGTTTCAGAGCGCAGTATATCGCTAACTTCTGCCAATACAGATAATTCTTTAACCCTCTCCTGCAACAGATAATAATACTCCTTACGCTGTTGCTCCTC
>JBJTNS010000141.1:0-2719 GCA_046074245.1 Chitinophagaceae bacterium
ACCAAAAAGCTGTATGCCAATGGGACGTTCATATTCAAATATGTCGAGTTTTTGTACACTTTTAGCGGCGTCTCTCATCAGTCCTTCTGAGCTGATAAACCCCGTATACATCAGGTCGGCGCCCCTTTCTTTGTACACAAAAAAAAAGGGAGGGTCGCTGACATCTTCCATTGGTGCCAGTAGTAGGGGAAAATTTCCCAGAGATATGTCAGCGATTTTTACCAAATTTGCGGTTTTAAAATTTAAATAATTTGCAAAATTACGCTGAACAAAACAGAATGCAATATTTTGCCGACATATTAATTTTGTTCGGCATGTTGATTCTGTGCTCAACAGTCTTCAATTATCTCAGTTTAATGATTGTTTCATTGACATTTGGATTGGATTTTCAGGATGTGATTCACATGATTTTTGATTTAGACGATCCATATCAGATTCTCGCGTTGAAGGTTCACAACACTATTTCTTCATTAGGAACCTGGTTGTTTACTGCAGTGTTTTTTGCTAAGTTCAAGAAATGGCAATTTGGGACTCTTATTAACTGGAATCCCCCGAAACACAGGGTAGTTTGGATGCCAGTACTTGCTATATTTTTATCTTCTATTTTTATTTCCGCCTATCTTTTAAGTCTGAGCAGTCACTTGCCTTTTTTAAAGGAGATTGAAGCTGAAATAGGGAATGATCAAATTCATAATGTCTTAAAGAAGATGCTTCAGATGAATAGTCTCAGTGATTTATTGAGTAATATTTTCTTTATTGCATTGGTGCCTGCTGTACTGGAAGAAATATTTTTCCGTGGAGTTTTGCAAACGGTTTTCCAGAAGGCCACAGGAAATCCTCATGTCGGAATAGTCATCACTTCACTGTTGTTTGCCGGAATTCACATGAATCCATCTCAGTTTATACCAATGGTATTTCTGGCTTTGGTTCTTGGCTACGTCTTTTATTATACAAATAGTTTATTTTGTAGTATTGCAGTGCATTTTTTCAATAATTCGCTGGCAGTTTCAGCCCATTACTTTCAGGATTCTTCTTTGATGGCAAAGGATTTAGTAAGCGATACTTATTCACCTTCTTTTGTGATTGTGTTGTTGTTTGCTGCAATTCTGGTCATGGCCTTCTATTTACTTAAAAATTTAAAATCAAAATATCATCATGAATAATTTCTGGCAGAGAGCTATCACCGGGATTTTCTTTGTAGGGGGCATTTGCGGCCTTACATTATATAACGAATTTTCTTTTTTAGTTCTGCTTTGTACTATTTGTTTATTCGGACTATTAGAATATTACAAAATAGTTTTCAATGGGAAATTGCATTATTCTCAGATACTTTTTGTTATACTTGGACTAGGGGTAGTAACATTAAAATACTGGTATCAGGACTGGGTAGTTTATATATTGCCACTTATATTTCCGATTGCTGCTTTTACAGTTTTATTTTCAAAAAACAGAGAATGGAAATCTTTAACCTATCTATTTTCAGGCTTGTTTTATATTGCTTTTCCATTGTTATTTTTTGATGTAAGCACTTTTAAGTTAGAGGCAGTTCAGGAATCTCCAAAAGTCATTTACATGCCTTTATTAGCCTTAAATTTATTTGTTCTGATATGGTGTAGCGATACATTTGCTTATTTGAGTGGAAAGTTACTCGGTAAAAACAAAATGTTTGAGGCTGTTTCTCCAGGTAAAACCTGGGAAGGATTTATAGGTGGCTTGCTATTAACTTGTGGGTTCTCGGTTCTACTTGCTCATTATTTCAAGATTCCTATGCATGTCAATATCATAGTTGCCTTATGCAGTGTAATTTTCGGAACGCTTGGAGATCTGGTAGAGAGTATGCTGAAGCGGGAATTCAGGATAAAAGATTCAGGCAATATTTTACCAGGTCATGGTGGTATCCTTGACAGATTTGATGCACTGTTAATTTCATTGCCATTTACAGCAATGTGTTACTATCTGATGTTGTAATTAGATGGTTGCAATCACTTTCAATTCGATAGCGATTGGGGTTGGCAGGCAATTGATTTCAATTGTAGTTCTGCATGGCGCATTTTCTTTGAAGTATTCAGCCCAGATTTTATTATAGGTAGGGAAATCATCTTTCATATTGGTTAGAAAGACTGTAACATCAACTATCTTATCCCAGCTACTACCTGAATCCTCGAGAATATAACGGATGTTTCTGAAGACACTATGACATTGAGTGGCTATATCGTAAGAGATGATATTGTTGTTTTCGTCCAGTTCAACACCAGGGATTTTTTTTGTTCCTTTTTCTCTCGGACCAACACCACTTAAAAATAATAAATTTCCAACACGTCTGGCATGAGGATACAGGCCAACAGGTTCAGGTGCTTTGCTTGATTCAATACTGTTTTGTTCCATTTTATTTTTTAGCAGTTGTCTTTGTCTTTGTTGATTTACCTGGAGCGGGAGCAACCGTCTTTTTGGCTTTCCCGTCTGCTCCGGTTTCAGGAACAGGGGTTGTAATAATACCTGTATTGTACAGAACCGCACCAAAATTCTGGGCATCCATATGAGTAGCAATAATAGCTACAGAGCCATCACGACTAATGCTAACATCTCTGACATTTTTACCCATGTCTTTGAGTTCCGATACAGTTTTGGAAGATTCTATGTCGAATATTTTAGCAACTCCGTTATTACAGCCACCAATGATATATTTGCCGTCGCTGCTGTATTTTAGTGAAGTAACTTT
>JBJTNS010000142.1:0-2529 GCA_046074245.1 Chitinophagaceae bacterium
TCCTCTTCCTTATCAAAGAGAACTAAAGTATTTGCAATTTTAGGCGTATACAGACTGAATACGAAAATACTAACACTAAGAGCCAGCGCTTTCAGCAGGTGTTTTTCGTAGACATTACGTAAATCAAATGCTCCATAACCCTTGTTTCTGTTGTCAAAAACAATATCGTTCATGGATTGATCGAAGAAATTTTTGTTACTGTCCATTGTACTTGAATTTTTTAGTTAATACACATTGAGTTTAAAAGGTAAATAGGCTATACGTTTATTTTGCAACTTTTGAATTTCCTCCGTTTTTGATAGCTTCCAGTTCGATAGGCTGAATATCCTGAATAGAATAGCGTTTCACATCGGTGATTTCCATTTCATCCAGGGCATCTACCATACCTTTATAGTTAGCATCATCGGTGGTTTTGATAATACAGATCATGGTATCTTTACTACCATATGATTTTTGTAACTGATCTTGTTTCCAGTAGATGATATCTCTGATACCTTTTTCACTGGCGAAAATCGTTCTTTTCAGGTCGGTAGCGGTCATACCCTCATACCACCATACAGTATTATCTTTATCTAAAATCAGATTCAGGAGTAAGCCTTCATCAATTTTAGCTTTTTTATCTTCATCAGTTTTCTTAGGCATGTTAAGTTCCATAGCATTGGGTTTATTCAATGTAGTGGTTAACATAAAGAAAGTAATCAGAAGAAAAGCCAGGTCAACCATTGGGGTTAAATCCACCTTGGTTGACAGTTTTTTCGACCGTTTCTTACCATGTTTTTTCTTACTGCCTCCTTCCGAGGTATTTATTTCTGCCATTGTGGGAGTTTCTTATTATTCTTCTGTGGTTGTGGTTGTTTTTTCAGAGCTACCGGCCAGTGTGGTGATCAGATTGAATCTGTTCAAACCTGCTTTCTCAGTCAGAGCCCATATCACTTGTTTAACAGCTTTTATGTTACTGAATTTATCCCCTTTAATTGCCACTTTCATAGTTGGATCAACATATCTGGCTTGAAAAACCCACTCAGCCAATTCACATTTAGATGAGTCTTTCGGAATACCATTTTGTTTAAACTTTTTATATTGAACTGGATTGAGAGACAAGACTCCAGACATTTCAGCCATAGAGAAACCTATCATATCCAAACCTTTAAAAGCTTTAATCTGATCTTTGTTAAGTTTAATTTCAGGGTGTTTGTTCAGCATACGGGTAAGCAGAGCCTCTCTGGTACTGGTTTCAGTTAAACCGAAGTAAGCGCGACCATCTTTATCAACAGAGATCGTCATTACATTCTGAAGTTTAATCTGAGAACGAGAGTTCGGCAGGTCGATTGGCACTGCCTCAGGCGGTCTGAACTTAGACGTTAGCATGAAAAACGTCAGCAACAGGAAAGACACGTCACACATGGCGGTCATGTCTATCGAGGTACTTTTACGTGGAACTTTAATTTTAGGCATACGTCAGTGTATTTACCGGGTAATTAAAATTAATTATTTTTTTGAAGCAAAAGTCTGAGAAATGCTGAATCCTATCTCATCGATACCATATGTTAATTTATCAATCATATTGGTGAAGACGTTATAGAAAATGATCGCAACTGCAGAAGTACCGATACCGATCGCAGTGTTGATCAAAGCTTCAGAGATACCAGCAGATAGTGCAGCAGGGTCAGGAGAACCTGAAGTTGCCAGAGCAGAGAACGCTTTAATCATACCGATTACAGTACCTAACAGACCTACAAGTGTAGCAACTGATGCGATAGTAGCAAGGATAGATAAGTTTTTCTCTAACATTGGTAATTCCAATGAAGTAGCTTCTTCCTGTTCTTTCTGAATGGCAAGTACTTTCTGTTCTTTTTCAAGTTCAGTGTCTTTTTCCATTTCAACATATTTGCGTAAAGCAGCGTTTACTACATTAGCAACAGAACCTTTTTGTTTGTCGCACTCAGCAATTGCAGCATTTACGTCGCCATTACTTAAATGGGTTTTTACTTTTTGAAGGAAGTTTTCTAATGTACCTTTACCTTTAGCGCGCAGAATGGTTAACAAACGCTCGATAACAACGGTAAAAACTGTTAAAAACAAAGACATCAGAATTGGTACAATCACACCACCTTCGTGAATGATTGCAAAGAAGTTACCTTCTTTTGGTGAATGGTCAGGATTAAAATTGTCCGGATCACCGAATACATAAATGTAAAGTAAGATGGAAACAACTAATGCTAGGGGGATAGTTAAGATACTTACCCAGTTCGTAGATTTTTTTGAATGTGCTTGGCTCATTTAATTGTATGAAATTAGTTAAGGTTGCAAAAGTATTATTATTTTTCTATCAAACGAAATTTTTTCGATTAATTCTGTATGAAGCCAAAATGAATTTAATGTGAAGTGAATTCGTTGTAACAAAAAAGTTAAACCCCTGCAAATACTTACTTGATTCATAAATTACGCTAAAAACACTTGTGATAAAATCACTTTTTTCCTTACGGATGTACTCTAAAAAATTACACGTTTTTCTCTTCAACGGGCATG
>JBJTNS010000143.1:0-14428 GCA_046074245.1 Chitinophagaceae bacterium
GGCATATCTAAGGTACCGCAGTTGTATGATGTATCAATTAATGTTGAATCAATGCACCAAGGGAAATCTTCAAAGCAAATAAAGACTGTAGCTGTATCTATGATACCGGAGTTATCTTTGCTAAATACCGCATATTGCATGGTATCGCATCCACGGTAAGCAGAATCTGGCAACCACATTAAATTACCCATAGTATCAAAAAGTGTTAAACCATGGTTAAAATCTTTAATTGCAGTGGTGTAAGCCTTTTTGAAATTCAGATTCACGTCGTTGTACAATACGTTGTAACGATTGCCTATACTGAAAATATTGGTACTTAGTTGATCGTCAACTGCCAGAAGATTGCCATTATTAATACTTGAATCGACAATACAAATGATTTCATTAGCATAGGATGCTCTACCAGAAGTATCGAAGGCTGTTAGACTTACAGAATACAAACCAGGGTGAATAAAATCGTGAACAGCTTGTCTTTGCATGGCAGTATCACCATCGCTGAAATACCAGTAGAAAGCGATCAAACTATCTCCTGTATTGCAATTATCTGTTACATCCAGTTGAATACTCGTTCCGCTGATAGTGTAATCAATTTCAGGCTTACAATCTGAAAGATCATTAAGCGGTATGAGCGTCAGTGACACCCTTGTTGTATCGCAGTTACCTCCTTTACAAATTGAGTATTCAAACTGTTCTTCACCGGTAAAAATTAGTCTTTTGCTTTTCAGATACAACTTAGAACCTGCCACTCTGGCATCGACAAGAGAAGGTTGAGTCACAAGACTAAGCGAAGCATTCTGATAGAAGATATCATTGCTAAGCACTTTCACTTCAACTTCATTTGCTGAATACTGATGAACCACGTAGTCTTCCATTGCAATCAAAGCGTTTGTATCAAGCACCGTAACCGATTTACAAACCGTAACAGTATCTGTAAAACCAAATTTGGTTAAGCACACTGAGTAAGTACCGGTAGTGGCATACTGATGTACCGGATACAATTCTGAAGAAGTAGAACTATCGCCAAAATCCCATTCATACGCCAGAGCGTCCGGGCAATTTTCAGAAGGATATAAACTAACCTGATTAATCCCTGCCACATAACCAAACTCAGGCTGACAGCGGTTATCGTATACATAAATAAATTTGCAGGTTTTTAATTTCACGTTAAATGAATCTGTCGTTTCAATACATACATTATAAGTCCCGTATGTTGTGTAAGTGTGAGCTGGATTTTTCTGGGTAGAGAAAGAGCTATCACCAAATTCCCAGTAGTATGACTTAGCAGAATTGTTACTGCCACATTTAGTTGTATTGCTGAAATTCACAGAAGTTAATGACGATGAGTAATTAAAATCAGGTTGGCAGAAGGCATAGTCCTGACGAAGATAATGGTAAATATAAACCACACCAGTGTCTGTTACAGTCCCGTTATTTAAAACATATTCAACCATATCATAAGCATAGTTAACAAAAGAATCGACGGTGTATTTAAGTACTCCATTAGAGATAGAAGCTTGTCCGTACAAACCCTGACGAGACACTGATACAGATGCATTACCATAGAACAAATCATTGTCCTTTAAAGTTGTATAAGCGGCACTATCCGGGTAGTAATAATATAAGACATCTGGATTGGCCTGAATAAAAGTTGAATCAAAAACAGTTACCGACTCACAGTAATGATTGGAGTCGACAGTTGAATAGGCAGTCAGGCAGACATTGTAAGTACCAGAACTGGAGAACTGGTGTTTTGGATTGAGTTGGGATGAAACAGACCCATCATCAAAATCCCAGTTATAGGTCAGTTTAGTTGAATCGCTACTGGAGGCATTAAAAAATTCGGCCGAAAGCGGACCAGGGATAGCATAGAAAGAAGAGATGGTATTAGCTCTTCCAAGCACATCCAGATACATTTCTATGGTATCAGAGTAGCTTGTATTGGTGGTATCGTATGGATCGCTGTAGGATAAAGCAATAACAATGGTATCGATGATACTATAATTTTGTGTGGTATACTCGAGAAAAGACCGGTTGGAGACACTTAATGAACCGCGGGTAGGATTTCTAAGTACCAGCAGAGTGTCTAACTGATAGCCATAGTTAGCATAATCGATACTAAAATACCGGTCTCTGACAGGCACCTTAGAAGTTCCATAAAATGCTTTCAGATCGGATGTTACAAATAAAACCAGAAACAGCAGGAGTTTTAAAAAGGGTTTACACATAAACAATTAATTTCACATAGGATGAGAAATTGAAACAATCTGTTGCAGGTTTAGTTCTTTAAAAAATCAAATTAGAATTAACACGCTATCTGTCTGACAAATAGATTTCAGAGATGCGAGGAAAAGAAACTATAAAAGGATGAAGTTTACTTAACAATCAACTTCCTACCCAGTTTAAGAATGGTAGTAGATTTCATATGGTTAAGTTTGCAAAGTTTAGCCACAGTGGTTTTGTGTTTTCTGGCAATTGCACCCAGAGTATCACCTTGTTTTACCACATGGTATTTCTTTGTTACTTTTTTAACTGATTTGTAGTGATCTTCAGAGAAAGTCTGATCATCTGCCTTGTGTTTTTTAACCAGTTTATGATTATCAAACGTAGTGCTGTCAATCATCACTTCGTTGTTCAGCAAAGAGAAAGTTTCAAAAGCAATAAACTTAGAAGGATCGATTGGCTGTCCCATGAAACGGATTTCGAAGTGGAGGTGGGAACCGAAGCTGTGGCCGGTATTACCACCAAGACCGATACTTTGACCGGCTTTTACAGTTGTACCTGGCTCAACCAGTACTTTAGAAAGGTGACCATACAGGGTTTCCAGACCATTGTGATGTCTAACTACCACCATATTCCCGTAGCCGTAATAGTAGCGCGACATTCTTACAACCCCGTCAAAAGCAGACACTACAGTATCTCCGGTTTCAAGATCGATATCGACACCCTGGTGGGCTCTGCCGTGTCTCGGACCGTAGTTAGAAGTTACTATATTGGCAACAGGCATTACAAAACCCAGAGAATCGCCGGTCAGGCAGAGACTTACTGGTTGTCTGAAACTGTTAAAATCGTAAACATATGGATTCAGAATCTCGGTATTCCAGGTATTCATATAAATATCCCAGGCGCTACTGAAGGTAGAATCGAAGTTAGTTCCCATTTTTATCGACTCTTCAGAAGCCTCTCTACCCTCGTTAATGGTAGCAGTAAAGATTCCATTTAGATTGTGCGCGTCTATATAGCCTGTTCCTAAGAAGAACAAACCAATGAAAAAGAGGAACTTATATATTCTTGACTTTGTCACGTGCGCTTTTTTCGTCGAGGCGCAAATTTAGTGATAATTCTTCAATATTTTCAAACTTTTTTTCATCCCTTAATCGTTCAATTACAGAGATTTCGACTGATTTACCATAAATATCTTCAGAGAAGTCGAATATATGTGCTTCAATACTAAAAGATTTCCCGGGTACAGTAGGATTATTACCGATGTTCATCATACCGCCGTAGCTACGACCATCCACCAGGCATTTGACGGCATAAACACCGATAGCCGGAATAAGTTTATAAGGCTCGGTGAGTTCGAGATTGGCGGTTGGATATCCCAGTGTCCGGCCGAGTTGCATTCCTTTCACCACGATACCAGAGAAGGAGTATGGTCGACCCAGATATTTATTAGCGGTGCTGATTTCTCCTGCCAGCAGGGCATTCCTGATTTTGGTGCTACTGATGGTAATTTCGTCAATATCTTCGGCTGCAATTTCCATCACTTCATAATGATATTGTTGCTGACAGGACTGTAAAAGTTTAATATCTCCTTCACGATTGCGGCCAAACCTGTGGTCGTACCCCACGATGGCAACAGCCACATTCAGTCGGTTAACCAGAATTTCGCGGATATAATCCTCGGGCATTATATTGCTAAGTTCTTTAGTAAATGGGAGAACCACTACATTATCAATTTGACAGCGAGCAAACAATTCGAGTTTTTCATCCAGTGTTTGCAGGAGTTTCAGTTGATTGTCTTCCGGAAACAGGAAAAGTCGCGGGTGCGGCCAGAAGGTCAAGACCACAGTCTCCCCCCCTGTCTTTTCCGCCACCTCAGTCATTTGAGCTAATATTTGCTGATGACCGAGATGCACACCATCAAAGGTTCCCTGTGTAAAAACAGTGTTTTTAAATTCTGGCAAATGATCAATAGAATGGAAAACTCTCATCGTTTAGAAACCACAGATTTGCTGAAATTCGTCAATATTAAAAGCTTTATCAATCGTAAAATCTCCTATCGCTGTTCTTCTTAAATCAGTTAAATAACAGCCACTGTTAAGATCCTGGGCAAAATCGTGCGCCAGTGTGCGTATGTATGTCCCTTTGCTGCACTTCACTTCGAATGCAATTGTGGGCATATGGCCGCTGACACTAAAATTATAGATCATTATTTTGCGACTTTTTATTTCTACTTCCTGTCCGTTGCGTGCAAATTTATAGGCACGGGTACCGTTAATTTTAATTGCTGAATAAACAGGAGGTGTTTGTTCTACTTCTCCAGTCATGTGTTTAACCTCAGCGTTTAACATCTCCTGCGTGATGTGCAGATAGGGGAATTCGGCATCGAAATCTGTTTCAAGATCAAAAGAAGGCGTAGTTTTTCCGAAGTTAAAAACACCCGTGTAGATTTTGAACATATCCTGAATCTGCTCAATCATCTTCGTACATTTTCCGGTACATATTATCATTAAACCTGTGGCTAAGGGATCAAGGGTACCGGCATGCCCTACCCTTGCAGCTTTGGTGAAATACTTTACTTTTTTAACCAGTTTGAAAGACGACCAGTGCTCAGGTTTATCAAACAGCAGCACAGCGCCGGTTTTTAGTTTGTCCGGATCAAAATTATCTTTAGTCATCAGAAAGCTGGCAATATCTGCCCTTTCCTCATTGTTTGCTGAAACTTCCATTGCTCTTAATCTTGCCTTCTATGCTTACTGTATAAAAATAAATACCACTCTGAAATTCAGAAACATTAATGATTGCTTTTTGTTTACCAGGCTGCTGGAATTCACTAAGCTGGTATACTAATCTACCGGCAGCATCGGTAATAACAAGACTAACTTCAGCCGCAGCTTCTGTTTCGAATGGCACAGTCATTACATCTGTTACCGGATTTGGATAAGCATCATACTGAGAAGTATTTTTAGTGGTTGATTGTATACCGACTGTAGGATCATTCATTACAACTTTACTGATCCATGTACCAACAGTGTTATTGCTTTTTCCAAAAGACCCCACCAGCCAGAATTCGTCAGGATTGTTGTATCTGCGCTGAATTGAAGTATAGTCACCCCATCTTTCAACAGAATCGGGGATAAAACTATTGATATATCCATCGCCTTTTCTGGCAGTCACCACATTCGAATACTCACCATTATTATCGAAATACAGGACCGAAGTACCGGGTAAAACAGTTTCACCAGAATGAGAGAAAGTGATTAAACTTTGACGACCAAAGACATTATTGCCAGCATGCACAATTGTAGGATATGCGATATCCATACTATCATAAGAGATGATATTGGAAGTAATACCAGGAGAAGCAGAGGCTGGAAACTGAATCACGCCGTGGAAGACAGAAGAGCGACCATTGATGGCATTATTACAAGTTTGCACATATTGAATTTTGTTATTGACATAAAAAGCTCCAAGCACCCTGGCATCATTGGTTTGCAGACGAAATCCGGCAGGCTTCTGGGGTGCAGCAGGAGGTAATCCATATTGCTTGTCTGCCTTTAAAATTTTGTAGGAATACTGGGCATTTCCCTGACTGTAGTTATTGGTGATTCGGTGTAAGAAAACGGTATCATTGCTGGCATCACCCGGGCGCACAGATAGAAAATACAGACCAGGTTCGCCAGGCTGATAAGCATCCTGAACCGGACAGATACTCCAGATAGATTTACCATTGTGTTTAAGATTGCTCCACAGATTATACTGCAGCGTATCGGCTGCATATCCGCGCGCCTTTGGCATTTGCCAGATGATGGATTGCTGGAAACCATCGCGCCAGTCGGTATTGTCTTTAAGAATATTAACCGTAATGAATAAATCTTCGTTGTTAATAGCAATCATCGGATAATCGGTCCACTCAGTTCCACCAAAAGGTTTACCATTCAACTGATAGACATTCCATCCATCGAGAGGATTAGATGTTTTACTAAAGCTAACGATGATGCGGGTATCCGAGCTCTCAGAACCTTCGAGGAATACAATAATAAATCGGTTAGAGGCGGGATCGAACACCACTTTTGGATCGTAAGAACGGTTGAGAGAAGAGACACCAGATCCAGGTTTAGTGGCTTTTGGGTCTGAAGGAAAGAACTCGAGTCCCCAATTTTTTCTAAGTACACCGTTGGTGTTATATACACGAATATAGGTATTCCAGACACTTACCACCATACTGTCATTATTGATGGCCATGTTATTATCATTAGGTGTACCAGGCACGTGAGCACCAGCAAAGCCAGAAACTATCTGAGGAGAGAGACCGGCGCGTTTATTACCAGAAGAAACCGGAGGATAGGGTGTATTTTTAAGACGTTCGCGAAGAGCATTAGCCTGTTGTTTGACAGCTGGATCGTAGATAGCTGGGGAAGGCATTGCCTTAGCAATGGTATAGATACCACTTTGGAAGCGGTGCAGACTATCTGGTTCAAAAACACTGAGCAAAGGCACAGAACCTTTTGTAAGCACTGCAGATTCCTGAGCCTGCAAATTCAGACCGGCAAATAAAACGATGAGTAACAGATAAATTCTCATGCTTCAAAAATAGTATAAGTCGGGCTAAAATCCACACTTTAAAACACAGATCCTGCAATAGAACCAGCACTACCTGCGTTAGAGATATTAAACACGAAGGAAAAACCATCAAAACGAGAGTAAAACCACTAAAAAAAAGCCTATGAAATTCTGAGTACACTATGTTTAAAACTCCTTTTGTTAAGCTTACGGGCAATAGTTTACTTTGCATTAGATATACCAATAGAATGCAGCTAAGAATATTATTGTTTTTCATGGTTTTGTCGGCAGGCAGCGTCTTTGCACAAAAGACAGCAGCTAACGAAGACAAGATTAAGATTTATAACACAGCACTCGAACTTTACGACAAGCAGTTGTACAATGCCGCGATTTCAAATTTCATGGAATACATGCCGTATGCAGTCGATGCCGTTAACATCAGCGATGTGGAATACTACATTGCCAGTTGCAAATTAAAATTACTGCACAACAATGCTCTTTCGAATATGCTCGACTTTATGGAGCGTTATCCTAACAGCAGAAAACTGAACAATGCCAATCTCGAAGTAGGCGATTATCATTTCAATATTGCCAAATACAAAGCCGCTTTAGGATACTACAAAAAAGTAGCAGCTGCCAATCTTAAAAACGACGAGAAAGAGCGTTTATCCTACCGCATGGGATACTGTCTGTTCAAAGCAGGCAAATTAAAAGAAGCCAAAGAATCTTTAAAACCACTTACCAATACCGACAATCCATACCGTAAAGAAGCTACTTATTACTATGGTTATGTATGTTATCTGGACAAAGACTATAAAGAAGCACTAAAAGCATTCAAACAGGTAGATGATGAAAACCTGGGTGCTGTTAAATTATACATTGCAGAAATTTATTACCTGACAGACGAGTATCAGAAATCTATTGATTATGCATCCGGTAAAGATTTTGCAGAACTGAATGACAAACGCGATTTATTGATTGGCAAATGTCAGTACCGTCTGGGCAATTACGAAAAAGCTCAGGAGTATTTTGAAAAATGTCACTATAAAATTGATGAATTAAGCAATTCTGAAGCATACGAAATTGGCTATACCTATTATTCCAATAAAAATTGCATTAAGTCGTCTCAGCTATTCGAAAAGATTGCCAATACAGGTGATGCGATGGCACAGAGTGCCTCTTATCACTTAGGAGATTGTTTCCTGAAAACTGGTAAGAAACAGAATGCTTTCAATGCTTTTTACGAAGCACAAAGAACTGAGTTCAACAAAGCTATTCAGGAAGAAGCGATGTTTGCTTATGCCAAGCTGGCTCAGGAATTAGGATATCCAAGTAAAGCGGTTACCGCCTATCAGAAATTCATCGAGTATTTTCCTAAATCGGCATACAAAAACGAAGCCAGTAAGTTATTAGCCACTTTGCTGTATTCTTCGAGCGACTATAAAGCTGCCATTGCCATTCTCGAAGATATGAACATCAGCGATGAAACAACCAAGGAATTGTATCAGAAAATTTTGTTTTTAAGAGGTGAAGAATTATACCTTCAAAAGGAGCTGGGCAATGCCGAGGCCATGTTTAAGAAATCGATGACCTATAAAATTGATGCCGGCATATACGGTCAGTGTCAGTACTGGCTTGGAGAAATCGAGTACAGCAAAGGCAATAACGACAATGCAAGATCTTACTATCAGAAGTTTATTGACAACGCTGAGTCTAAAAACACACCGTTCTATCCTCAGGCACTGTATGGCATTGCTTATACATACTACAATCAGAAAAAATATGCTGAAGCTGCCAACTATTTCAATCGCTACAAAACCAGTATTGGTTATACTTTACCAGAGAACATGTTTCACGATGCAACACTGAGACTTGGTGATTGTTATTTTGCTATTGCCAATTATAACGCGGCACTGGATGCATATACTTATATCATCAGCAACCGCAAGAGTGGCGCCGATTATGCCATGTACCAGCAGGGTATGATATACGGTTTACAAGGCAAGCAAAGCAATAAAATTAATATTCTTAAAAAGATTTCTCGCGACTTCCCTACCTCACCCTATATCCCTGACGCGATATATCAGACAGCAGATGTGTATCTGAACCAGGATAATTACATAGAAGCCGAGCGTCAGTTAAGATATCTTATTGAAGATTATCCTAACAGTCAGTGGGTAAAAGATTGCCATGTCAGATTAGCAAGTATTTACTACAGACAAAACGACTACGATAAGGCAATTGCAGAATACAAATACATTGTTAAAACTTACCCGGGCACACCAGAAGCACAAAAGGCGATGAAAAACGCCGAAACTACCTATAAAAAACAAGGTCAGGTAAAAGAATACCTGGAGTGGGCTAAGTCGGTGCCTAACGTTAACATCAGCACCAGCAAAGAGGATTCTTTGTATTATGATGTGGCAAACAGAAAATATGAGTCTGGCGATTGCAATGGAGCTATCAGAGATTTTAAAGAGTATCTGAACAATTTCAGCAATGGCTTCTTTGTGCTGAATGCCAATTACTGCGTAGGTATGTGTTACATGACTCAGAAAGACACCAACTCAGCGATCCCTTATTTGAAATATGTAGCCGACAATCAGAACTCTGAGTACAAAGAGGAATGCATTTTAAAACTTAGCAACATATACATCAGCAGAAAAGACTGCGGCAATGGTTTGCCATATTACGAGCTACTCGAAAAATATGCTACTAATGCACTTTCGGTTCGCAAATCTTTGTACCATCAGATTTTGTGTTACAATGCCAGCAATAATTTAGCGAAGGCAGCAGACAAGTCTAAACAATTATTAAAATACGAATCATTGAGCAATGCCGAAAAGGGATTGAGCAACAATACCATTGGCAGAAATTTACTATTAGACAGTGCTTATCTGAATACTGCAAAGATGTACTTTGCAAAGACCTTAAAGAACCAGCAGGATGAGTATGCAGCAGAAGCTAAATACTACGAAGCATACATCCGTTACAGTCAGGATAGCTTAGACAAATGCAAAAAGAGCATCATGGAGTTTAACCATCAGTTTTCTAACTACGATTACTGGCTGGGAAAAACTTTCATTTTGTTCTCTGATTATTATATTAAAAAAGGCGACCAGTTCCAGGCCAAAGCCACATTGAACAGTGTTCTGGAAAATTTTGACAATCCTGAAATCCTTGCCATTGCCAGAGAAAAACTTCAGGCATTAGAAGGCCGAAAAGAAGAAAGCAGTTCCGACGAATAACATCGGCATGGCGCACGAGTTAGAATTGAAAATCAGTCCTGAAAAGGCATTCGACCAGACATATATTTATGCTCAGTGTGCCAGAGTCCTGCACTTATCTGAAGGCGATATCCAGGCCATTACTTTTTTAAAACGCTCTATAGATGCCAGGAAAAAACCGGTCATATATATTTTACGCGTTAAAGTTTTTTTAAAGGGAGAATCTATTGATCCGGAAGAAAAGGGATTTGTATTAACACATCAGCCATTAAAGAAACGTATAGGAGTGGTTGGTTTTGGTCCTGCCGGCATGTTTGCTGCTCTTCAGCTCTTAGAAATGGGGTATCAGCCAGTGGTTTTTGAACGGGGTAAAATGGTTAAAGACCGTAGGCGCGACCTTGCGCAGCTGAACAAAGAGCTTTTAGTAAATCCAGAGAGTAATTATTGTTTTGGAGAAGGCGGAGCAGGTACCTATAGCGATGGTAAATTATACACCAGAAGTAAGAAACGCGGGGATATCAGAAAGGTATTAAAAACCTTTGTCGACCATGGCGCACATGCAGACATAATGGTGAATGCACATCCGCATATAGGCACCAATAAACTACCAGGAATTATAGAGAATATCAGGGAAACCCTACTGGCTTTTGGTGCAGAGATACGGTTTAACAGCAGGGTAAGTGATTTTATCATTGACAATCAAACGATCAAAGCCGTCGAGATTAACGAAAAGGAGCATATTCCGGTAGATGCAGTAATATTAGCGACAGGACATTCGGCACGTGATATTTTTGAATTACTTGTAAGAAAAAACATATACACCGAGGCTAAGCCATTTGCTTTAGGCGTTAGAATAGAACATCCGCAAAGTTTGATAGACAGCATTCAATACGGAGTAGCTGAGCGGGGTGAGTATTTACCTCCGGCATCATACAGTCTGGTAACACAGGCAGCGGGCAATGGTGTTTTTTCTTTCTGCATGTGTCCGGGCGGCATAATTGCACCAGCGGCTACAGGCCCCGGAGAAGTAGTAGTCAATGGCTGGAGTCCGAGTAAACGCAACGGAAAATTTGCAAACAGTGGCATGGTAGTTACCGTTAATCCGGAGCATTGGGTACAAGCCTATGGCACCGGACCATTAGCGGCATTAGAGTTTCAGAAACGAGTTGAGCAGAAGGCATTTGCAGTATTTAACAGCATAAAGGCACCTGCACAGCGCATGGACGATTTCATACAGAAAAAAATATCGGCAGAGCTCCCTGAGTGTTCATATTTACCGGGAGTAGGCAGTGCAGATTTACATCAGATATTACCTAAGTTTATTGGGCATTCCTTATCCGAGGGCATGGCGCATTTCGGCAAAAGCATGCGGGGTTACAGAAGCAATGATGCCATACTTGTAGGAGTAGAGAGCAGAACTTCTTCCCCAGTGCGCATTCCACGAGATCGCGAGACCTTACGACATACAGAGATCAGCAATCTATTTCCGTGTGGCGAAGGTGCAGGCTATGCCGGAGGCATTGTAAGTGCTGCTTTGGATGGGATTGCATGCGCGCAGGCGGTTGCGGGTATATGATTGGTGTGTGAGGGGTAAGATCTGTGAACCGTCCTTCGACATGGCTCAGGAACAGTGGGTCTGACAGCTATCAGCGCAGCAAATAAAACGATTGTTCAAAGGTTTTCAGAGTGCCTTTAAACGGAACAATCTGAACGCGGCAGACATAGACATCCTGCATGCAAAGTTCGCCCTGGTAATAACCGTCCCAGCCCTGATTGATATCTGTGCTCTCCCACAGTTTTTCACCCCAGCGGTTGAAGATTTCCATTTTAAACTTGTAGGCAAATACACTACCCTCTCCGCGATATACATTGTTGTGTACATCGCCGTTTGGTGAGAAGGCATTTGGTAAGTAGTAAGTAAAGTCAGGTAAGATTGCACCAGTGCTTAACTTAAAGGTATCAGAACAACCCTCGCTGGTGAAAGATACTAATGTAACAATCCATCTTCCGGTATCCTGGAACAAGCCGATAGGATTCTGGATGGTGCTGTTGGTAGCATTACCAAAATCCCAGTAATAGCGTGTTGCGTTAGCAGACGACTTATTATTAAACTGCAATCTGGTCTGATCTCTTTCTATGGTGCTCAACTGATCGAAGTCAAAGAAAGCTTTCGGTTTTTCCTGCACATTGGCAGCGCCGTTAACAACCAGAGTATCTCTGCAACCATAGTTAGACACTGTTTGCAAGCGCACATTGTATAACCCGGATGCCGGGTAAAGATGCGTAGGCGATGCTACAAATGCTTGTTTATTATCTCCGAAATCCCATATAAACTCGTCTATACTTCCTTTTTTAATACCAGAAGTATTATTGAATACAACAGGTTCCGGATAACAAACTGCAGCAGCATTGAAGGCCGTTACAGGATGTGGATGAACCACAATTAATTTTCTGATGGTATCAAAACAACCTAAGTCAGATTCTGTACAAAGCAGCATGGTAAATTCACCATCCTTATTATATTTCTGAGTACCTGGTGCATTTAGTTTAGATTCCTGACCATCGCCATAAATCCATTTTGCAGACACATAATTCACGCGTGAATTGATCTTCAGATTAACAAAATTAAAGGCGTTTCCTTTCCAGCATTGTGAATCTTTATCACTTAATACTATTCTTGAATTCTTGATGTTTTCGAGATATACGCGCTGTACCAATGTATCCACACAAGCTTTATCTGTTATTACAGACAATCTCACCTGGTGATATTCTGAGGTACTGAAGGTTTTGTTATTTACCACAGAGCCATTTGCAGTTGTATTATCGCCGAACCACCAGCTTGGCTGATAGGTACCTTTGCTAAGCGTTGTTCTATCAATGAAATTAAAGGCTTGTTTATTCAGACACTGTAAACTATCATCGATACTAAACAAGGCCTTAGGAGTGGCATAAAATCCTATTATAGATGAAGTAGAATCCACACAATCGTAATTCGTTGTCGCCACCAGTTTGACGGTGTAAGCGCCCTGAACGGTGTATTTCTTGACTGGATTTTTAGAAGTATCGCTGGTATTATCACCGAAAGACCATCTGTATGTATTAGAACCAAACTGCACATTGCTGCTATTGGTAAAAATAAACTTATTATATCTGAAACATTGTGAATCGTTGTTCACTGTATACTTCACGCTGGCATGTGGAGCCGGAATCACATTCTTAAATAAAGTATCGTAACAATTGGTTAGTGATGAATAAGAAATGAGTCGTACATTATAGATATCCGGCTGTGAATACACCGCTGTTTTCGGTAATTTACCGATACTGGTATCACCGTTATCGTAGTTCCACCAGTAACTCAGAGTGTTCATTGCACTAAAACTTGTGGTATTATTAAAGCTAAACAAATGACCTCTGAAACATTGTATTGAGTCGTTGATATCAAAGTTAGACACAGGTCGCTCGAGCAATACAATTCTGTGTTGCGCCGAATCAGAGCAACCGTGTTCAGAAACCGCTTTATAACGAATGATATATGCAGCAGATTTATTGGCGTATTTCTTAGTACTTGGAGCAAACTGGTTAGAGAATGTGTTATCACCAAAATCCCATGAGTTACTTAAAGTACCATATTTCAGTTTGGTTTGGTTGTTAAAGTTAAAGAAGTTCTTCTGCCAGCACTGACTGTCGTTTGGAATGATAAACTTGACATTTGGCTGGGCAAAAGTGATTGCTGGTTTTAACAGTGTGTCAAAACAATTTTTATCGGTCCGGGCTATGAGTTTGACATTGAAAGTATCCTCAGACGCGTATATATAATTGCTAACCCCGTTACTGCTTCTGGTATTACCATCACCCATTTTCCATTCATAAGCTACTATTGCACCTTTTTTAACAGAACTCTGATTGGTGAAATTAAAACTATTGCCTCTGAAACATTGTTTGTCTTTCGCGATTGTAAAGATGGCATCCGGACTCACATTAAGTACCACCGAAGAGATTGCCGTATCTCTGCAATTCTGTTCACTGGAGGCAATCAGACGAATGGTGTATGTAGAGTCTTTAAGGTAAGTTTTGGTAAAATTGGTATCTGTAGAGAAACTGCCATCGCCAAACGACCAGTTGTAGCTGAGCAAGCCTCGTTTGATAGCTGACTGATTGGTCAATACAAATTTTTGCTGTTTGAAACACTGAACATTATTGTTAACCAAAAAGGCTGCTTTTGCCTGAGGATGAACCACCACCTGCTGACTGATGGTATCGGCACAGTTTTGATCAGACACAACAATCAGGCGACTAATAAAGGTATCTTCTGTAAGATAATTATGTCTGGTGTTTTTTAGAGTATCATTGTCTGTATCACCGAAAGTCCACGCATACTTGACAATACTTCCGGAAGCAATAGTTGATGATGAATTAAA
>JBJTNS010000144.1:0-3469 GCA_046074245.1 Chitinophagaceae bacterium
ACCAACCACCTCGACCTCGAAGCGATTGAATGGCTGGAAAACCTCCTGAATGCTCACAACATCTCGTTGATTATGGTAACCCACGACAGGTATTTTCTAGACAATGTGGCTACTCATATTCTTGAACTTGAAAGGGGAAAACTGTATATCCACCATGGCAATTACGCCTATTACCTCGAGAAAAAAGCGCAGCGCGAAGCCATTCAGGAAGCTGAAATGTCTAAAGCCAGAAACCTTATGGCGAAAGAACTTGAATGGATGCGCAGAATGCCAAAAGCCCGGGGCACCAAGTCTAAAAGTCGTATCGAGGCTTTTCATGAACTAAAAGAAAAAGCTACGCAAGACCTCTCTAAAAAAGAACTGGATATCTCCGTTCAATCTGTGAGATTAGGCAATAAAATCATTGAAGCCGAACACATCTCTATGAGCTATGGCGACAAGGTGCTGATCAGCGATTTCTCTTATATCTTTAAGAAAAAAGATCGTATCGGCATTATTGGTCAGAACGGCATGGGCAAATCTACCCTGCTGGATATCCTTACTCAGAAAACGCAAGCCCTGAAAGGAAGTATTGTTCACGGACCAACCCTGAAATTCGGATACTATACCCAGCATAGCAACGACCTGAACAACGATAACAGAATTATCGATGAGGTAAAAGAAATAGCTGAATATGTTACCCTTGGCAATGGCGAAACAGTAAGTGTTTCGAAACTGCTGGACTTGTTCCTGTTCCCTCCTGCCATGCAATACACTCCTGTAGCTAAACTTAGCGGTGGCGAGAGAAGACGACTGCAACTTCTAAAAGTGCTGGTGACTAATCCAAACTTCCTGATTCTCGATGAGCCTACCAACGACCTCGACATAGACACGCTCAATGTGCTGGAAGATTTTCTTTATAATTTCGACGGATGCCTGATGCTGGTTTCACACGACCGCTATTTTATGGACAAGTTAGTTGACCATTTATTTGTTTTTGAAGGCAATGGAAAAATTGCTGACCATTATGGCAACTACACCGATTACAGAGAATCTAAAGCCTATCAGCCTGAATCGCCGAAAGAAAAAGCGGCAATGTCTACAGCTGCTCCTGCAACTTCTGCTCCTGCTGTCGAAAAACCAAAAAGAAAACTGAGTTTTAAAGAGCAAAAAGAACTGAGCGATCTGGAAACTGAACTCGAAAATCTGGAATCTAAAAAAACTGAACTTAACAACTTACTGAATGCCGGTAGTACTGACCACGAAGCATTGAACAAATGGGCTACAGAAATCGCTGAACTCGATGCGAAAATAGACCTCAAAACCATGCGTTGGCTGGAACTCTCGGAATTGTAAAAAGTACTTATATTTGCCAGGTGCGCATTTCTGCTGTCATAATCGCTAAAAATGAAGCCGACAACCTTCAACTCTCGCTGCCTCGCCTCAGCTGGTGCGACGAAATTATTGTAATTGATGACAACAGCACTGATTCAACTTCTGAAACCGCACTTGCTTTTGGCGCAAAGGTGTACCAAAGAACTTTCGATGGATTTGGCACTCAGAAACGCTATGGTGTTTCTATGGCTAACAACGACTGGATTCTGAATATTGATGCCGACGAAGTCCTCAGCGATGAATTAATCATTGAACTCAAAAATCTTCAGGCAGCGAACAACTGCCACGCCTACAATATCCCGATCAGACATGTTTTCTTAGGCAAAGTATTTATGCATGGCAAAGAAAGTGCCTATCAGCATCTGCGTCTGTTCAATAAAAACTTTGGCAACTTCGATGAAGCGACAGTTCACGAAAAAGTGAATGTTACTGGCAGTGTATTTACGCTTAAAAATGTGATTCTTCATCATAGTTACAAGAACTTAAGTCACTATTTTACCAAATTTAACCACTACACAGACACAGGCGCGAGAAAACTAAAAGATAAAGGCAAGCGTCGTTCTCTTATTGCTTGTATCCTTGGTTTTCCTTTTTATTTCATTAAGCACTATTTCATTTACGGCAATTGCCTGAATGGCTGGCAGGGCTTTGTATGGTCGTACCTCAATGCCTGGTACCATACCGTAAAATACCTGAAACTTTACGCATTAAATAAGACATCATGAGTCAGTTACGGGTTTTAATGTACCATAAAGTGGCAGAAGAACCAGATTTCTTAACTGTTACACCAGCTCAGTTCGAGAAACAGCTTATTATTATTAAAAGTAAATACACCGCTGTCAGACTCTCTGAAGTCATTGAACATATTCAGACAAAAAAGGCACTTCCAAAAAACGCTTTGTTAATTAGTTTTGACGATGGATATGCCGACAATTATACCCAGGCCTACCCGCTTCTAAAACAATATAATCTTCCATTCTGTATTTTTCTGGTTTCCGACTTTGTCGGGCAGACCACGATACACGACAGCCAGTCACAACAATTTCTATCAATAAAGCAATTACAAGAGATGAATGCTTTGGCTGAATATGCCTGCCATAGCACAAACCATCAGAACATCAACGATATTCCGGTAAATGAGTGGGAGCACGAAATTGGCAAATGTTACGATAACCTGAAGGCAAGCGGACTAAATATTCAAACAGCATGGGCCTACACTTACGGAGCATTTCCCAAAAAAGAAGCTTCTAAAATGGCCTTACTTGAAAAAAGCTTTCAGAAAAATGGCATCACTTGCTCGTTCAGAATTGGCAACCGCATCAATGCTTTACCCTTAAAGAAACCTTATAGCATAGAACGTTTGGACATACGGGGCGACCAGCCTCTTTGGCGCTTCAGATTAAAGCTCTTGATGGGTAAGATCATATAGATAATTCGGAAAATAATTAATCAATAAATCTAATAATCAGATTAAAAGGCCTCTAAAATTACAATTTTCTAAAAAAAGTAATTTTTTTGCAGCGTTTTTACTTGTAACTTTGTCTAAACAGTATCAGTGGTACTAATGTTTGCAGAAAAACAGGTGATTGAAGGTTGCATTAAGGGCGATAGATTAGCCCAGGAAGCTTTGTATAATCGCTTTGCAGGAAAGATGCTTGCCGTTAGTAAACGATACCTTAAAGACCTTGAAATGGCTGAAGATGCCTTTCAGGAAGCCTTTATTAAAGTATTTACCCATCTCAAAAACTTCACTTTCCAAAGCAGTCTTGAAACCTGGATGACCCGTATTTTTATTAATGAATCAATTAATAAACTTCGCTCCATGAAACGACTGGCTTTGCAGGTGAACATCGATGAGCAGACCAGGCAGTTCCCTGAACATTACGAAGAAGCGCCTGATAAATTTGATGCCGAACTGGTGATGATGCTGATGGAAAAACTACCAGAAAATTACAAAATTGTCTTGATGATGTTTGCCATTGATGGCTACAGTCACAAGGAAATAGCAGAAAAGCTGAACATGCCCGAAAGCACTTCCCGTAGCTCGCTAACACGGGCACGGAGCATGTTATGGCAATTGTACAAAAACGAAATA
>JBJTNS010000145.1:0-3618 GCA_046074245.1 Chitinophagaceae bacterium
ACTTAAATATACAGCAACAAACTTCATTATAATATTGATCAGGCAAGGCTTGTGCCAGATGATTCAAGATTCTTTACCGGCATTTTTTTTCTAAGTGAAAAAACGATGAGTATTAAACCCAGTAACATGAGTACAGATGAAATTAATTCTGCCTGGTTAAAGTGCAGACCAGCAAATTCCATAATAGTATTGACACGTATTTTCTCGATCATGAATCTCTCAAATCCATTCATGACCAGGTAAATTCCGAATAGAGTACCAGCGTAATTCAGACGTTTTCTGATGCTCCATAGAATGAGAAACAGCAAAAGCGCCATTATGGTCTCGTAAAAAGGTGTTGGAAAAACTGAAGGCACCAGGTGGTTACAATGCTGAGCATCGAAGCAACCAGGCAGAGGAACACCGATACTATTCACATTATTGGGGTAGTCGTAACTCCACATCCAGTCTGGTAAAAAAGACATCCAATCTGGTTTGGGCTCCAGATTCGCAATACCCCAGTCGCCGTCGCCACTTACATGACAACCGATACGACCGGTACCATAAGCCAGCATCATAGCAGGTCCGCCTACATCCAGCATATGCAGAAAAGGAATTCCTCTTTTACGGGCATAGTAAATAACAGCCAGACCACCAACGATAAGACCACCATAAAAAGTTAAGCCACTAAAAGAAATAATAGAGCCCATTGGGTCTTGAGCGAATTCATCCAGATTTTCGAGAATATGAAAAAGTTTAGCTCCTAATAGTCCGCCCACAAAAGCAGCCAAAGTTAGTTCACCCATAAAAAAAGAGGGGTCTACATGCTTCGACTTTTGAACGGGTTCAGGCAATCTTTGTTTTTTATCTGTGTAGTAATTATAAGCCAGCAGAATAGCGGCAAAAAGGAGACCCAGAAAGAAATTTCCTTGCAGAGACAGAAGGTAAGTTTGTGGATTTCCGTTAGCTACAGAAAAGTCCATGAAGAGAGGAACAATCTTAAATCCCAGAATAAACCCGGTAATTCCGGCAGTGATATAATCTCCTTTGGAGAGCGGTTTACCTTCCCAGTAGTGAAGAAGAGTTCCATTTCCCAGAACACCATCTTTGAATTTTCTTTTCAGTTCGAGTTGCATGATTAAGCCAGCGAGAACAAAAGATACTGCAACAAAGAATCCAAAAGAATTAATAATCTGGAGGAACGGAATTTCGATACCGAACCAATCTTTTATAATAAAATAAAAATTAGGATACATGGGATGGGGTTAAGTTTGTATAGTTAATTTCTGCGTTGGCGCAACCATCATCAGACAGTTGACCGATAGATACAGAGGTGATTTCGTTGATAAGCAAAGGATCGTAATCGGCAACCGTTTTGATATAATTCTCGGTAAAGCCATACATTTTACCGTCTTTCTCTTCGTTTTCGAACAAGACATTGAAGGATTTGCCGGAGAAAGATTCATAGAAAGCTCTGCGTTTTTCTTCACTAAGGATACGGAGCATTTCAGTTCTATCGTTGCGTTTAAACTGGTGTACTTTTTCTTTCAGTTTCGCTGCGGTAGTATTTTTTCTTTCAGAATAAGGGAAAACGTGTAAATATGAGACATCGAGACCATTAATGAAATTATAGGTTTCGAGAAAAGCCTCATCAGATTCGCCAGGAAAGCCAACAATAACATCTACACCAATGGCACAATGAGGCATTAAAGATTTGATTTTTTCTACCTTATCTGCATAAAGTTGACGGAGGTATTTCCTGCGCATTGACTTAAGAATTTCATCCGATCCACTTTGGAGCGGAATATGAAAATGCGGCATGAATTTTTTAGACTTAGCCACAAATTCTATGATTCTATCTTCGAGTAAATTGGGTTCTATCGAAGATATACGGTACCTGTCAATCCCTTCAATTTTATCTAATTCAGTAATTAAGTCGTAGAAAGTTTCACCATTCTGCACGCCAAAATCACCGAGATTAACACCGGTTAGAACAACTTCTTTGACATTGGTTTCAGCCACTTCGCGGGCCACTTTAAGGGTTTCGCTAATGGTATGACTTCTGCTTTTTCCTCTTGCGAGAGGGATAGTACAGAAAGAGCAGAAATAATCGCATCCATCCTGAACTTTCATAAAAGAGCGTGTTCTGTCGCCGACAGAGAAACCGGGGATGAAGATATTAGTTTCTTTAATATTGGCATTAAAGATTTTTGCTTTATCTGTTTTCTGATAATTTTCGGAAAGGTGGCTTATGAGATTAAATTTTTCGGCAGCACCCAGCACCAGGTCGACACCAGGGATATTAGATATTTCTTCAGGTTTGAGCTGAGCATAGCATCCGATGATGACGATAAAAGCATTAGGATTATATTTAAGAGCCTCTTTAACAACCTTTTTACATTTCCGGTCGGCATGATCGGTTACAGAGCAAGTGTTAATGACGTATACATCTGCAGCATCGGTAAATTCTTTCTTTTCGAAACCTGCCTGATCCAGTTGTCTGGCGATGGTGCTGGTTTCCGAAAAGTTCAATTTACAACCGAGGGTATAGAAAGCGACTGATTTAAGCATTAACGATGCAAAATTAACGTATTACATCGAAAAAAGTTGGAGAAAATTTAGAAAACAAAGCTATAAAAAGATTCTATTAATTCAGAGAACTTTTACGTTCTTTGGCATCGTGTTTATGGTAACTTTTAATAATAAAGTCGTTGAGTTCGTGAGTAAATACATCCAGTTTAACGGCAGACTCTTTCATGTACTTTAGTATTTTGGTAGCATCTTCGGAAAGATCGTTTTTAATATCCAATTGGTTGGCCAGACCGATAATATTAGAGACAGGCTGTCTGATTTTATGAGAAGTTATGTGGAGCATTTGCTCGAGATTTTCGGTGTAACGAGCACGTTCCTTTTCCATTTTAACTTTATCGGTAATAATCATTGAAAGCAGGAACAGACCTTCATTAACTGGTTGCACACTTAATTCAAAATACTCTGTTTTACCATCAGGAAAAGTAAATTCGTTATTAAAAACGATCGGTTGTTTATTGATCATGGCATATTCCAGATTTTTAAACATCTCTGTTTTTTCAATTCCGGGGTATACTTCTGACATTTTTTTACCGATGAGGTTTTCTCTTTTAATTCCTGCCTGTTTTTCGAGAGCTTTATTGAGGTAAAGATATTTCCAGTCGTATCCGATCAACTGAGCACCTTCAATCATGTTCTCGAGCAGGTTGTTCATATTTCGCTCTTTAACGGCATGAGATTCGCGGTCGATATGTCCTTTCCACATCTGATTATTGAATAGAACTGAGAAATAGGCTGAAGCTAAAATAATGAAAATGGAAGCTATTCTATTGACATAAATCATCCACGAAGTATTTTCGTTGACATAGAAAAAAAATTTAAATGCCAGCAGAAAACAAATAATAACAGAAAATACGATGATAAAATTTTTACTTGACTTACTCACTAAGAGCACACAGAACATATACATCGCACCCACTGCAATTCCTAGTGGAACACACATATCTATAAAAAATATGAGGACAAGCAGAGCAACTGCTATCTTCTGGAAATTATTCATTTATTAAATTACACTAGGAACTAAGTGCAAAATAACAAATTATTTTTGAC
>JBJTNS010000146.1:0-4408 GCA_046074245.1 Chitinophagaceae bacterium
AAGAGAGGGAAGTTTTAAATCTTTATTATCTAAGAGCCAGTTTATTCGGTCGTTTTGAGTGGGATTGATCCAGGCACTATCCAGGCGAAGCGTGCTGTAGCACATGACAGTATCTCTGATGTTTAATTTATTTGGGAGCGGATCGAGGTTGATAGCAAAATTGAGGAATAAAGAATCTTTACAGCCGTTCTGGTCTTTAACCAGTAATTTTACGGAACCTGTTGTTGAACTGGTATAGGTGTAACATTTAAGCGTATTGAAATAGCGGTTGGTATCGAGTGGCTGACCGGTAACGTACCAGAAGTATTTAGCGCTCGAACTTGTTTTTCCGCCAGTTTGATTTTTCAGGCAGATATTTTTGCTGACACAATCTTTAAAGGTATTAGTCATTCCGAATCCGGCATCAGACTGTTCGAGGATGCTGACGGTTCGGGTTTTGGAGGCTTTACAACCGTATATATCTGTGATTTCTATTTTGATGGTATATCTGTCGGCTTGTGCGTATGAGTGGCAGAACTGGTCGCCAAAAGAAGGCGATCCATTGTTAGCAAAGGCACCATCACCCCAAACAATCAGACGGCTATTGATATATTGACCAGACTGACCGGGCAGACTAGAGTCTTTAAAGCAGATGACATTGCCATTGAAGCAGGTGTCACTTGATTTGAGCATGCTGAATTTAGCAAAGGGAAGCGGCACTACGATGATGGAGGTAGAATCGCTTATCTGAGTATTGTTATTGAGTGTTGCCCGTATTCGGATTTTATAGGTGCCGGGAGATTTGTAGATGTATTGCGGACTGTTATTGGTAGAACTGGAGCCATCACCGAAGTCCCACTGCGCAGACGAAATCGAAAGTCCGCCACCAGGAGCATATGAGAAGCTGGTAACGTTTTTGAGACATTCTCTTGCCGGAGTATTAAACTTCCCTTGTGCATTTAATACAGAAGAAAAAGTGAATGTCAATAAACAATATAGAAATAGTTTCAATTTCAATCTTGATACAAAGATAAATCTTAGTAATTGATTAAAAACGAATTATGTCAGTTGGAAAGAATATTTTACCTTAATCTGACAGAGAAAAAATAATTTTTAGGCTTCAAGACTGGCTGCCAGATTGAGTAGAAGAGCTTCTTCCATTGGACGGCCCATGATCTGCATACCGATTGGCATTTGGTTGCCCGGGTGGGTGCCAAAAGGGATTGATAGAGCAGGGATACCGGCCAGGTTAGACTGAACGGTGAATAAATCGGCGAGATACATAGCGATGGGGTTGCTTGCTTTTTCACCTAGTTTAAATGCCACAGTAGAGGTGGTAGGTGTCAGGATAATATCATAGGTATTAAAAATATCCATGGTTTTATTTCTGATCAGTCGTCTTACCTTCTGTGCTTTGGTGTAGTAGGCATCATAGAAATCGCTGGTGAGGACAAAAGTACCGAGCATGATACGGCGTTTTACTTCCGGACCAAAGCCTTCAGATCTTGATTTTTTGAAAGTTGATTCAAGGTCGTGTGCGTTCTCACTGCGGTATCCGTATGTAAGTCCGGAGAAGCGGCTGAGGTTAGAGCTCGCTTCGGCAGTAGTAAGCACCTGATAGCAAGGCACCATTTGGTCGAGGTGAGGGAAAGAGATACCTTCGACGGTATGACCTTTACTTTTCAGGGTATTAATAAATTGTTCTGTTGCCTGTTTAATTTCAGGTTCCAGGCCCGGATGTTCGAGGCAGTCGTTGATATAGGCGATTTTAAGCGGCTTTTGTTCGCTGTTGAGTTGAATGTTAAGAGCAGGACCCTGGTGCATGGTTGCATCGTGTTCGTCGCTGCCAGAGATAACATTTAGACGCAGGGCCATGTCATCGGGAGATGAAGTAAACGGCCCAATCTGGTCGAAGCTGGAGGCGAAAGCGATTAAGCCCCAGCGACTAATAGCACCGTAGGTAGGATAGATACCGTAGATACCGGTAAAGGCAGCAGGTTGTCTGATAGAGCCACCGGTATCGCTACCCAGAGAAGCTAGGCACATATCAGCCTGAACAGCCACAGCGCTTCCGCCAGAGCTACCACCGGGAACGCGGGTCGGGTCGAGGGCATTAAGAACAGGACCGAAAGCAGAGTTTTCGTTACTGGCACCCATAGCGAACTCGTCGCAGTTAGTACGCCCGATGATGATGGCATCTTCGGCGATCAGGCGTTCGACAACTGTAGCAGAGAAGAGAGATTTAAAGCCTTTCAGGATTTTAGAAGAGGCATTAGATTCGTGGTCTTTGTAGACGATATTGTCTTTAATGGCGATCACCATACCAGCCAGTTTGCCCGCAGAGCCATTAGAAATTTTGCTTTGGATTTGCGAAGCCATTTCGAGAGCTTCGTCGTTAAACACTTCAAGAAAAGCGTTGAGGTGTTTGTTAGATTCTATCTGGTCCAGATAATACTGAACAAGTTCAGGCAAAGTAATACCTGATTCAGAAATAGATTTTTGAATTTCCTTTAAAGAAGAAAACCGTTTTTTCATTAATCGGTCAGCGACTATTTTTTCTCTTCCGAGTCGGTAGATTTTTCTTTGATACCTTTTTCGATTTCAGATTTTACGTTGTTTTTGGCTTCGTTAAACTCACGGATACCGTTACCTAAACCACGCATTAATTCTGGAATTTTTTTACCACCGAAGAAGATAAGAACTACAGCGACTAAGAGAATGATCTCTGTTGGTCCGATATTGCCTAAAATTAAAAGTGACATTTTTTTATATATTTAACCATGCAAAGGTACGGATAAATAAAAAGACTGGGAATAAAATTCGACGATTATTTTTAAAAAAAATTTTTATAAGTTTGAGTAAATCTTTTGATTTGCAAGTCGATTAAACAATTTATTACCATGAGCCAGACATTAAGTGATGTTTTAAAAGAGTACAGCAACAATTTAGATAAGTGTATCAACCACACTGTGCATGAGTTTTCCAATATTCGTGCGGGTAAAGCTTCTCCGGGTATGCTGGAGAGTGTGATGGTGGAATATTATGGCGCTCCGGTGCCACTGACACAGGTAGCCAACGTGTCTGTTCCGGATGTGCGTACCATTATGATTCAGCCATGGGAAAGAAATATCATTAACGACATTGAGAGAGCTATCATCAACAGCAATCTTGGTTTTGCTCCGGGTAATGATGGTAATGCCATCAGAATTACCATTCCACCGATGACCGAAGAACGTCGTCAGCAGCTGGTAAAAATGGTGAAGCAGGAAGGCGAAGCCAGTAAAATTGTGGCCCGAAACTACAGAAAAGACACCAACGAAAAGATTAAGAAACTTCAGAAAGACGGCTTGAGTGAAGATGAGGCTAAAGATGCTGAAACGAAAGTTCAGAAGCAACTGGATGGTATTATTGTAAAAATTGATGCCCTCATAGTGGAGAAAGAAAAAGAAATCATGACCGTTTAACAAAGATTTTATAAGGCTGGGAAAGCGAAGGAACAGGATCTGAGGGTCCTGTTTTTTTATGTTTTTATATTTTTGATAGTCAGGCAGTTTAATTACAGATGTAACATTTGTTGGTAATTAATGTAGCTGGATTTGATAAGTGTTGTAGAGAAGTTTTAAATTTGAATATGTTTGATAATTTACTACAACTCGTAAAAGAGCACGCCGGTGAGGCGATTATTAATAATCCTGCCATACCGAATGAAAAGAATGATGCAGCAATCGGTCTGGCTTCTGAGGGCATTATGGATCAGCTGAAGACTATAGGTTCGGGTGGAGGCATGGATGCAGTAATGGGACTAATGAAAGGCGGTAATATAGCATCGAATCCAGCCATTGCTGAAATTGCCGGAAATGTTGCGGGAAAACTGATGAGCAATTTTGGTTTGGACGCTTCGCAGGCTGAAGGGATTGTTAAAAATCTGGTGCCTCAGGTGATGGAAAAGTTTGTGAGCAAGACCAATGATCCTAACGATAAAAGTTTTGATTTGCAGGATGTCATCGGAACTCTATCCGGTGGCGGAATGGGTGGTGTTATGGATAAACTGAAAGGGTTGTTCTGATAGTTTACTGGTATTGCATTTTTACCAGGTGAATACCTGGTGCCCAATAGTCTTTTTCTTCTGATATTTTAGTAAAACCATTGACGGCATAAAAGGCTTCTGCAAGCTGTGAGGTGTTGACGATGATAGTTGAAATATCAGTTCGTTTTTTTATTTTGTCGAGGCGAAACTGTAGAAGCATTTTACCAAGACCTTTTCTATGGTGTTCAGGGTGAACCATATCCCAGCTGATGTGAGCTTTCGATTGCTCGGGAAAGTAATTAATGCCCCCGCAGGCTATAATCTGTTCGCCATTTCTCAGTACATAATATTCGTCAACATAGTTGTCTAAATATTGACTGAAGTCGGATGCTTCTTCAGGGG
>JBJTNS010000147.1:0-10063 GCA_046074245.1 Chitinophagaceae bacterium
GCCAATCTTGCGGTAAGGCACTTTTATCGAATCACCCGCGCAATAGGGGCCTGAAGAAACTGCCCCACGGATAATGGCGTTATCGGAGAGTTTGGTGAGGAAAGCGTCGGTGAAATTAGCGGTTTTCGAAAATGTCCCAAATATTAACTTATTGCTAAATGACCCAAGCAGTAACACACCTTTACCAGCAACAGCATCTATGTCAAAAACATCTGCATTATCTCCTCCTTCTGTCATCCAGATTATATTTCCAGCTTTATCAATTTTAAAAATCAAAATTGGAATTTGATTATTATTACGAAAAGTTGCGTTTTCTATTATTATTTTATCATATAATCTAACAGAGCAGTATATAAATGAGTTGTTATATTTAATTCCAGAGATAAATCCTGTACCTTGTCCATTTGAGTTTAATGTATTGAATACTTTTGGATATATAATCCAATCAGGTTCTAGATTTTCATTCAGAGCTCCAATAAAAAAATTGATTTTATTTTGAATAACATAGCCTGTCTTCAACCATTTATTTTTCCAATAAATACTATCAGAATAACAACCGCCGATATACAATTTTTCGCCATCAGTTTCTACAGAATGAATTCCATTATTGAGATCAGTGTTAAATATAATTTTTGACTTTATATAATTGCCAATAGAATCACACTTTACTATAAAACCTCCTCTATAAAAAGTATCTCCGCTAATAATTAAGTTATTTAAATTATTTGACGCATTTCTAGAACCAACCAAGTAAATATTATTTTTCAGACTTACTATATCTAACAACTTAAAATTATAATTTAAACTATTATTTAACAAAAAATTATACCATTTAAATTTCAAGCTATCAATATCTAATTCGCCAAAAATGCAATTTAAATTACTCGACAATACAACCCTTGATGGTCCAAGTATAGTTGAATTAGAAACATTTAGAATAAACTGCAATTTATTGTTTGATAAGACTAATTTACTGACATTACTTGTTAAATTTCCAAATTGATTTAGTGCTAAAACTTTAAAAGTGGTATCAATCTTTAATATTACAGAATTACCGCTTATTCTATTTAATCTAAATGAATCTAACAAAGACAAATTACCTGAATCTGTTAAATTAAAAGAGATGTATAAGCGATTAAAAGTATCAGCGCAAATTTTTCCAGATTTATACCTACCTAAATATTTAAATGATTTAACTTGACTACTATTATCTAACTTTATTATACCGCTATGATACTGATTTGATGTTAAGTTATCTTTAAATATGTAATTCAATCCATCAAACTTTACTGTATCATTTATTCCATTTGAATTAGGCTTATAAAAGGTAAAAAAACAGTAACTTGAACCATCCTTTAACATGGTAATTGAGGAGTTAACACAATATCCTTTATTACCAAAGTTCTTTAGCCACTCGAAATTTTGAGCATAAGTGTAAGAACTTTCAAAAAAAACAATACAGAAAACTATATGTCGGATGTATAATTTCATCGATAAACAAAAATAATCAAATGCACCCAAAAAAGGGTGCATTTGATATAAAATTCAAGGCATCGGATACATTGTTAAAGATAAGATACCACTTGGAGAAGCACAAAATCCGCCAACGTTGGATAAAGCAGCATAGAACCCATAAAAAGAAAAAGGAGGATTATCTGGTGTATCAACTAAACATGAACCTGGACATAAATTTCCAGATTTAGTCATTGGGACATTTACTGTAATATCGAAAGAATCACAAGTCCCATCAATTATTCTAACAATATTTGGTGTACCTCCAGTAATGCAAGTTGAACCCGTAAATGGACTACCTGACCATAAAACAGTTGCTCCAGATAATACTTTAATTGTGACAGAAGTGCATGGTCCAGGATTCAAAAAAGACATGTTAAAATCAGTTGTTTGAGATTGTACATTACGTGCTACAAAGGCAAAAAAAGACAATAATAAAGTTTTGAAAAATCTATTGGTTTTCATGTAATATTTTGTTTAAAAAAGTTAAGAAATTAAAAAGTTAACTCGTGGTTAAAACCACCCGATTCTATTGTGTAATAGAGTAGTTTAGAAGATTGCAGGTTGACCTACCATAACTATAAATTAACACAGATCAGGTTAAATTATAGATTAATGAATTTTGTAAAATTTTCAATTGATTAGTTGTTAGTTTAATGTTTAGTTTTTGCCTACTCTATTCGATTTTCGGCTAACTCGGTCTTAGTTCCGGAATGACAAGCAAAGATAAAAATTAATTTTTCAAACAAACAAACACTTCACAAAAATACTTTGACAACTAAGGTCAAAATTGTCTTAAAACATTGGTTATGAGTGATAAAATTTTAATCCTTTTTCGAATAAAAGGAATTATCTGATGCCCTACCTCAACACCTCCACCACACCTTCTATCTCGTGTAAGACATTGTACACGTCTCTGATATTGGCTTTGTAGATGTATACGGCTTGCTGAGCTTTGTCGCCTGACCAGTGTTCTTCCATGTGGTCGCTGTCGAAGACCTTCTCGCCCCAGCGGTTGTAAATTTTTAGATTGTATTCTTTTACCTTGTTCCACTGATTGGCGCTTAAGCCGAAGCTTTCGTTAATGCCATTGCCGTTGGGCGAAAAGGCATTGGGATAAAAGAATTCTATCTTATCCATTACTGGTAATAGCAAACTCGTGCTATCAAAACATTTATTCTGGTTGCTTACTATTAAGGTCACTTTAAATTTACCTGTATCGCCATAGCTGTAGTTAGGGTGCTTGAGTTGTGAGGTATCGCCATTGCCAAATTGCCACAGCCAGGTATTGTCGTTGCTACTCTGATTGATAAATTTAAATGGTATGCCTGATGCCGTTCTTTCAAAATGTGCAAGTGTAAAGGCTGCTCTTGGTTTAACTAAAATAAAACCTGTTAATGAGTCGGCGCCCTTGCATTGGTTATTATTTGAACTTACATCTACTCGTACTTTATAAGGGCCAGCCTGAGTAAAAAAGTGTTTAACAATGCTGTCAGTCTGCGCAAGCGCCTGTCCATTTAAACGCCATTGATAGTTTATTACTTTGGTTTGATTCAGCTGTCTGGCGGTAAATTGTGCGGTATCCCCTAAGCATTCGCCGATGGCTGATATCTTTACTTTGGGTGATGATCCAATTGTAATACTTGCCGTATCATTTTTTACACTGCAGCCATCGCTTGCTATGGCAGTAAATATTTTATCGCTGTAATTCGATGGATTAATACTGAGTGTTGAGCCTTGATAAATTGGGGTGGATTTATTATACCAATTGATTGTTAGTTGCGAGCGCAAGCCGCCTGTAACTTTAGAGACAATAAGGGCTGAGCCGGTGGGACAAGAGTCGTTGGTGCTTAATTGAATTTTTAAAGGATCTAAATGGATAATATCGATTGAGATGGTATCTGGCAGTGAGCATCCATCTTTAATTATACTTGTATAGGTTCGTTTACCAGATTGAGAGTTTGTTATTTTTAATGAGTCGGTGTTGGATAGAGTTGTATTATTAGCTTGCCATTGATGTGAGTAGTTCCCAATGCCGCCCAAAGCCTTAGTTTTTAAAGTCACTTTAGCGCCGAAGCACAGACTATCAATTACATTGAGGGCCTGGCCAAGAGGCGCTTTGTAATGCAGATTGATGCTGGCGGTATCATTGTTTAGCGTGCAGCCATCGCTCAGTACAACTTGTATGATTCTGGTAGTAGCTTGAGAGGTATTGTGCCTGATTTGAGCAGAGTCTTTGATAGATATGGTTGCAGTATTTTCCAGCCACTGGTAGTTAAACTGACCGTTCCCTCCTGCTGCACTGGCTTTATAAGTTAAGCTTTGACCATCGCAGAGCACGGTATCGTTTGGATTTGTTATATTTACTTTTAGTGGCGCTCTGACCGTAATGGTAAATTGACTTGAGATTGTTTTAGGCATACAGCCATCGCTGAGGTGGAGACGAATGGTTTGTGTTTGATTCGTTTGTAGTTTTAAACTATCGGTATTTGACAGAGTATCACCACTTGCTATATCTATCCACACGTATTTATAGCCATCTTTATTACCGCCCTTAGCTATTGCTTTGTAGGTATACCACTGACCATTACACAAAGTAGTGTCTAGGGTATTGAGTTGTAGTTGTAATGTATCTCTGGGAGTAATATTGTAAACTGCAGTATCTTTTAAACCCGAGCAATTATCCGTAAGAATGGTACGCAGTTGTTTCTGACCCTGCCAGTTTGTTGGCAAAGTATAATTAAAAGTATCAGCTTGTTTATTATTAGCTGATTTTCTATTTACCCATTGATTAAAGGTATTCTTTTCTTGCCAAATCCAATTAAAGGATTTTGCATCAGCACCTATAAAATTGGCAATGACGTTAGCGGAACTTCCAGGACAAATAGCGGTATCATTCTGAGCAAACCTTGTAAATGATTTGCTTTTCTTTATGTACACCGTGGAAGATTTTACAAAGCTCCTGTTCGAACAAGCGTCTTTTACAAAAACAAATAGACGAAGCGAATCGGTGATATCATTGCTCAAAGTGTAGTTTATCGTATCTGCAGTTTTGTTGGAGGTGACATTTAGTGCGACTTGACTACCATCTTGTTTTACTAAGACCCAATACCAGGAATAACTGGTAGAATCGCCTTCTTTAAAACTAACAATTGATTGTATGCTGGCATTTTTACAAACGGTATCTTTCGGGGTTTTAAATGATATTTCAATATCTTTTCTAACATTAATGGTTTTAAACGCAGTATCCGCTTCACCACAACCCGAACTATCTGAAATAATAATTTTATAAGTGGTGGTTTTGTCGGGCCAAACAAGCGTTTCTCTGGCCGTACTGTCTTTCATTTTAAATTTCGGACTCCAGGTCCATTTGGTACCACCTACCGAATTCAACTTGATTGTATCACCTTTACAAATGGTAGTATCATTACCTGGCATTGCTTTATCTCGCGAATAAATCAACAATCGCAGTGTATCTGCCTTGTAATAACTTTGAACAGCAGGGGCAGTACTTAAAATCCGAATTCTGTATTTATTGGAAGTTTTAACTTGAAACAGTGGCAGCTTTCCAAGTATCACACCATTGGTATCTGAAGTAAGTCTACCCAGTTCTATTTCACTCCCATTGAAATCGCCATTTTCATCACTCAGTTCAGCAATAAATTTATTATTAGTTTCGTAATCACCGAGTTTTACGTATGGAATCCTAATAGTATCACCCGCGCAATACGGTCCAGAAATAACCTTACCACGTATGATGGCGTTATCAGACAATTGCGTAACAATAGCATCAAAGTCCCCTCTTGAATTAGAACTTAAATTTCCAAATTGTATGGTATTAGTATATCCTCCTCCGGCATAGACTGCTCTTCCAGCGAGTGCTGACAAATTATATATTTGACCAGTACTTGATCCACCAGATGTACCCCACATCACATTACCTAGCAGATCTGTTTTTAATATTACAATTTGATTATTAATCGTATCGCCGTTGACGAGAATAGGAATTCCTAATCTTCCACCCCAATATAAAAAACTATCAGAACAAACACTGCTATACAAATAGCCGCTGCCTCCTAGATTACTTAATTGTTTAGGCCTGTAAAACCAACGTGGCTTTAAATCATAAGATAGAGAAGCGGCATACATTTCACTTTTATCCCAAGTAAACCCAGCATTTGGATGTTCGGGCGTAATTTTTTTATTTCCCCAAGTCACTGTATCTCCAAAACGTCCGCCAATAAAAAGGTTTTTACCATCAGTACTTATTGTACCAACATCATTCCAAGCCTTCGAAATCACACTAAAACCTTTGATGTAATTTCCAACTGAATCTGTACGTATAACATAACCTGAACCTGTTGGAAAGGTATCCCCTGAAAAAACAAAAACAGACGCTGGTGGAGCGTGTAATCCTGCCAAATAAATATTATTTTTTAGAGAGACAAGTCCGATATTTAAGAATGCATAGTCTCCAATTTCTTTATACCAAATTATTTTTCCATTGTATTTCGAAACCTCACCATATACGACTTTATAGTTTCGACAGGTAAACAAAATTCGATTTTCACTAAAAAATAATTTCCCCCACCCTCCAAAAAACTTATGCTGAGTTTGCCAGATTAAATTAAAGTCCTTGTCTAATTTAAGAAAAAGAATTTGACCATCCCTTGCATTCCAGTATTTATTCCCAACCCTAAAAGTGAAGGTATCGTACAATAATCCAGCGATGTAATAGTTACCACTGTCATCTACAACAAAAGATTCGATATTGTAATGACCTAAAAAAGTCGACTTTTTAACTTTCCCCCATTTGTCTTGTTTTATTAAATAGGTGCTAAACTGTCTGTACAAAGGTTTTTGATCATAATATATCGAGTCAAAAAAAATGGTATCTGCATTTGTATTAGGCGGAAAAAACCGATGAACTAAAGTTGAAACACCACCGTCACTTTTATCTGCTTGTACACAAACTGCTACTTCACCATCATATCTACTTCCAAACCCTTTCAGCCACTTAAAATTCTGAGCATTAAGTGTACTAAAAAGGCAAAACACTAAAAAGAAAATATGACCTTTTCCTAGTTTCATTTCATACGAAATTAAGTAAATTATCTATTTAAACAAAACCCTATACCAGAGTCTCGAGGACTCAACACAGTTTAGGGCAAGCACTACACAAGATCCTTAACCGATTTCATGGCTGGATAAATACCCGTCAGGAAACCAAGGCCCAATGCCGTTCCTGCTACCACTAATACATCCGTCCAAAGTAATTTAACAGGGTAACTGTCAATAATAGCGCCAGTCATTTTTACCAGTCCATATTCTTGCTGAAGCAGCACTAAAGCTACTCCAAGTATTAGTCCTACCAAAGCACCGAAACCAGAAATAAGAAATCCATTTGTAAAGAAGATATTGCGAATTTTAGATTTACTTGCACCCATGGCTGATAGCGTTCTGATATCCTCTTTCTTCTCTATCACCAGCATGGTGAGACTTCCCAAAGCATTAAAAGCTGCAATCAATAAAATAAAAGTAAGTATAGCAAAACTGGCCCATTTCTCGCTCTTAAACATCTTATAGAGCGAGGCCTGCTGCTCCATACGGTTCTGTATTTTAAAGTCCTTTCCCATAACTGCCTTAACAGCTTGCTCGGCAGATTCGAAGTCAGCCTCTTTTTTAAAACGCACTTCTAAGGATGAAACTTGCTGCTGACGTTCGAATAAACTTTGAGCGAACCTTAATGGCACAAAAACATAACGGCTATTAATAACATCGTCCATGGTTACGACGCCTGCCGGCTCCAGCTCCATAGACTGGATAGCATCCAGGTCGTTGACATTATAATCACCGCGTTTTGGTGTTATAAGCGATACCACACTAAATGGTCCGCCGATATTGCAATTAATTTTCTGATCGATACCAGCTCCCAACACACAATAATTATAGTCGCCATTCTGCAGCAGGGCCTCTCCTTCTGTAATCAGAGCATTGAGTCCGTTGACTTTAAAATACACAGAATCGACACCCTTTACGGTGCACACTGTCTGATAATCGCCATTTCTGATGGCAGCATTGTCTTCCATCACTGGCCAAACATAGGCTACTTCTTTAAGTGCCTGTAATTTGGTTTGGTAAGCAGAGGCATCAAATACTTTTCCATGAGCAGGTGCAATTTTAATATCCGGATTAAATCTGTTATACATCGAGAAAATGAGTTGTTCGAACCCATTCATGGTGCTTAAGATGATAATAAGAGCGGCGGTACACACTGCAAATGCCAGAACGGCAATGCTGGAAATGATATTGATGGCATTGCGCTTTTTCTTAGCGAACAGATAGCGTCTGGCTATAAAAAGCGTTGAATTCATATTATTTAAAGGCTTTCACCACTACACATTTTCCTTTTTTGTGTTTAAAATTGATATCCAGCATATTCAATATAAAGACAAAAGGAATGCATATTAAGGTGTAAACAGGTAAAATTAAAAAGAACAATTTAGAAGATTTGATCATCGCCGAAGGCCAGGCAGTGGTAAGTTTCCAGCTCAGTATTCCAAAGGTGCCATAGACATATCTGGCTTTCACCTTAGAGAAGCCTACTTCCTTGAGTTTATGTTTCAGTTCGAGGATACCATATCCATTTCTATATTTCTGGTCTTTGTAAACCCCAATATTGAGTTTACTAGCTTTATCATCGGCGTAGTTACTCGAGTTAAAGATGATTAGTATACCTGGCTTTTTAAGTGAATTGTAAATATTCGTTAAGGCCGTTGTATCATCTTCGATATAGTTTAAAAGATTAATTGAAAGCGCCAGATCAAAGACATTTTGTTCAGTAAATTTTAAGATATCGGCGCTGCGGCAATAAATATTTTTAATGTTTTCTTCCTGGAAATAGCCCGAAGACTGTATGACCATGTTTGGATCTTTATCGATGGCCAGCACATTAAATTTATTAGGCTGACGGGCAAACAGACCTAGTAGCTGTCCCATACCGAAACCAGGGTAGAGAACGTGTTGAGATTTAATTCTACGGCGACCGCACAATTTGATTTCGCGGCGAATGATATTGTTTTTAAGCAACAATGAGTGAGTAAGAAAAATGTAAAATTTACGCACCCACGAATGTTTACCTAAAACATCTGCAAAAATATCATTATTGAGTCTGGCCGGCATTTTACTTATCTTTATTTTCGCGTGACTCTCTTTCTTCTTTCAGCTGATCAAAGAGTTTTTCGAATTTGAGGGCATTAACGAGACTATCATCTTCAAAAAAGCTAAGTTCTGGAATTACCCTAACTGTTTTTCTGATTTTAGATGCCAGTTCTTTACGGATATGTTTGTTATAAAGATTAACCAGATCCATAATAGCGGCATTGTTCTTCGTATTATAAATACTCAGATAAGCTTTGACATAGCCTAAGTCCGGACTAGAGCTGACATCTGTTACGGTGATGAAGGCTCCTTCAAACCAGTCGTGCGTGCGCGCCTGAAAGATTGTTCCCAGTTCACGCTGCATCTCCTTGTTAAATTTTTCGGTACGAGTACTCATATTAATTCACTGCAAAGTTATAATTTGCAATCCTTATTTTATTGTATCTTACAAATTAATTTAAGAAGTTTTAAAATTTAGCATGCACACCATTAATTGTATCTGGCAGGGCCTCGCTACGGGGTTTGTACTCAGCATGATGCTGGGCACTGTTTTTTTTGCTTTAATCAGGAACAGTATCAGCTTTGGTTATAAAACTGGGATATGGATTGCAGCAGGTGTCATCCTGTGTGATATTATGTTTATAACACTGGCGCTTCTAAGTCAGCCTTTTGCCGAATTCCTCGCCAAGTACAAATCTGAGATTTCTGTAGGTGGTGGGATTGTCTTAATAATAATGGGCTTGCTGATGTTTTTTAAATCTGCTCCTCAGATGCAGGAAGGCAAAATATTCAATCAGGGAAGTAACTGGTATTATATAGGAAGTGGATTTCTATTAAATGTAGTGAATCCAGTCAATTTCTTCAGCTGGCTGGGCATTAGTTCCTTCCTTACTATTAAGTATCAGTATGGCATCGACGATAAACTTATCTTTTTTTCAGCCAGTTTGCTCAGTATTTTTCTGGCAGAGGTAGGCATCGCTTTTTTTGCTTCTAAGTTAAGAAAATGGATCAGTCCGGCTTCATTAAAGCGCATCAATCAGGTATCTGGATTGGTATTTCTGGGCGTCGGACTAAAGTTAGCTTTGGGTTTCTGACAAAGAAGCCTGCCATTGACGTTTTGCCATCATTGAAAAAACAGCCAGCAAAAGCATTAAAGCAGCATATAAATACATACTACCAGAACTTGCGCTTACAAAATAGAGCACTGCATAACCCAGGTTGGCCAGAATCCAGATGTTCCAGCAAGCCATTTGCTTATCAACTTTACCAGATTATCCGTCGCAATGCCAGTCTCGAACTTAATGTCTTCGATTGTATTCTGGCTGTGCTCAGTATTTATGCCACCTGGCTGGAAGTTAAAAAGGAAATGGCTTGCTGGAACATCTGGATT